>CAMDCC010000260.1 GCA_945889545.1 Bifidobacterium breve
GATCCCTCTGGGAAGTTCGCGCCCGGACGGTTCCCGTTTCCGCCGGTTGTGCGCGAGGCTGCCGGGTGATGGATGGAATCGACGGTGCCGACGATGTGATCGAGACACTGCGCGTTGTCGAGGAGCGATTACGCGAGTTGGCATACGAGAGCTTGCGTGCTGCCGTGGACAACGACGACGAGGCCGGTCACAAGGCGGCCGTCGCACAAGAGAAGCGCCTCCAGAAGGCTCGTCGTGGCGTCGAGCGCGCGATCGTGGCACTCGGTGGAGAGCCGAGCGCCTGATTGGGGCGCCTGATTGGGGCGCCTGATTGGGGCGACTGACTCAGGCCGCCCAATCAGGTTGGGCGACCGAGTTGCCTCAATTGGTCGGGCGAGCGTGCTCGTTGAGTCGATTGATCAAGGTCCGCAAGCGGGCCCACCCATGACGATCGAACCACAGCGCGATGCGATCGAGATCGACGTGATCACCATCAGCAACCTCGGCCGGTGACGGGTCGACTCGCTCGATCCGTCCCCGCGGCACGACATCGCTGAACTCGTCGCTGAGCTCGGCGAGCACGGCGTCGTCGGGCACGTGGTGCAAACGGAGCACGAGTCGCCCATCGACGAATCGCTGTGAGTGGTAGTTGGCATAGAAGTCAACGATCTCGTTGACCGCGACCTCGACATCGTCGGTGATCAAGACCATGTCGAGGTCGTGTTCGGAGACGTAGTTACGGGCCAGCAGCTCCCGTTCGACGAACAGGCGCCAGTCGGTCCAGTACGTGCCACCCGGCACGTCGAGCAGCACGATGGGGCCGGGTTGGGCCTTGCCGGTCTGGACCAATGTGAGCAGCTCGAATGCTTCGTCGAGCGTGCCGAAGCCGCCGGGCAGGAGCACGAAGCCGTCGGCTTCCTTGATGAATGCGAGCTTGCGCGTGAAGAAGTAGCGGTAGTTGATGAGCTTGGGGTCGTCGGCAACGAGCTGGCTGGTGGCGGTCTCGAACGGAAGGCGGATGCTTACGCCAAAGGCGCGGTCGGCGCCGGCACCTTCAATGCCGGCTTCCATGATCCCCGGCCCGGCACCGGTGATCACCATCCAGTCTCGGGCCGCGATCGCGGCAGCAAAGTCACGCGCTTGGTGGTACAGCGGATCGTCAGGTTGCGTGCGCGCCGATCCGAACATCGCGACTTTGAGCCCCGACCGGTACGGCTCGAACACGTGGAAGGTGGACCGCATCTCTTTGAGTGACGCGTTGGCGATCTTGAGATCGCCGCGGTCCGCCCGGTCGCGCGCCAGGCGCAAGGATGAGGCGATGAGCTCGAACACGAGGTCGGCGTTCTCGGGCTCGGTGCCGGCTCGTTCCACGAGCTCGGCGACGGCGCGGTCGAGATCGGCGTCGCCCGTCCGGTAGCGAGGCAGCCTCATCGGAGCGCGGAAGCCGCGAGCTCAGCGAGTGAGATCTCGGGGCGAGCACCCAGGTGGGAGATCACTTCGCTCGCGCCGAGGCTCCCGAGCTGTCCGCATCGTCCGAGGTCGTAGCCGTTCGTGAACCCGTAGAGGAAGCCGGCTGCGTACTGATCTCCCGCTCCGGTGGAATCGACGACCGCACCCTTCACGGCGTGCACATCGATCACGTGGACCTCGTCGCCCTTGATCACGACCGAACCCTTGGCGCTGCGGGTGAGTGCTGCGATCTCGCACTGATGAGCCACGTGTTGAAGTGCCGCATCGAAGCTGTCGACTTCGTAGAGAGTGCAGATCTCGGACTCGTTGGCGAAGAGGATGTCGACCTCGTGCTCGATCAGCGCCAGGAAGTCGTCGCGATGTCGGTCGACGCAGAAGCCGTCGGACAAGGTCAACGCGACTCGGCGACCGGCATCGTGCGCGTGACGGGCGGCAGCGCGGAACGCCTCCTTGGCCCTCGGTTGGTCGAAGAGATACCCCTCGAGGTACGTCACCTGGGCGGACCCGATGAGCTCGGCACTGACATCGTCGGGCCCGATCTCGGCCGCGGCGCCGAGGTATGTCGAAAGCGTTCGTTCCGCGTCCGGCGTGACGACGATGAGGCATCGTCCGGTTGGCGGACCGTTGGTGGCGGGCGGGGTCTCGAAGTGGACTCCCGAGCGGCGGATGTCGTGCGCAAACACATCGCCGAGCTCGTCGTCGCGTACCCGGCCGACGAAGCCGGCCGTGCCGCCGAAGGAAGCGACCCCGACCATGGTGTTGGCGACTGACCCGCCGGAGATCTCCGTGGCCGGACCCATGTCGTCGTAGAGCGAGCCAGCCCGCTCGGTGTCGACGAGCGCCATTGATCCTTTGACCAGGTCGTGATCGGTGAGGAACTGATCGTTCTCATGACTCAAGACGTCGACCAAGGCGTTGCCGATCCCGACCACGTCGAGGGTGATGGCCGGCTGGGTCATCGCACGGTCACGGGGATGGCGTTCGTCACGGGGATCAACACCGGCTCGCGGGCGCGCAGGCGTCGACCGACTGTCTGCGTGCGGCCATAGAGCGTGGTGCGTTGCTCGAGCGTTCGCCCAAGCGGTTCCACAATCTCGAGCAGATCGTCGTCGTCGATCTCTTGACCGTGACTCGCGCCCGCGGCGCGCGAGATGTTCTCGTCCATCAGCGTGCCGCCCAGATCGTTGCAGCCCGCGATGAGTGCTTGGCGGGCGCCGCTGACACCGACCTTGACCCACGACACCTGGATGTTGTCGATCCAGCCGCGGTAGGCGATGCGACCGACCGCGTGCATGAGGAGCACCTCTCGGAACGTGGGACCGCGTCGGGAGCGCTTCTGGAGGTAGATCGGCGTGGCCATGTGTACGAAGGGGAGCGGCACGAACTCTGTGAAGCCGCCGGTTTCCTTCTGCAAGTCCCGAGTGCGCACCATGTGCCGGGCCACGTGGACCGGACGTTCCACGGTTCCGAACATGATCGTGATGTTCGATTGCAGTCCGACAGAGTGAGCGGTGCGGTGTGCTTCGAGCCATTCCTCGGTGTTGACCTTGTCGGGACAGATCACCGCGCGCACTTCGTCGTCGAGGATCTCTGCCGCGGTCCCGGGCAGGGTCGCGAGTCCGGCGTCCTTCAGGATGAGGAGGTATTCACGGAGGTCCATGCCGAGGCGACGTGCACCTTCGGTGACCTCGAGTGCCGTGAACCCGTGGATGTGAATGTCGGGCGCGGCCTCCTTCACGGCGCGAGCCACGCTGACGTAGTAGTCGCCATCGAAGTCGGGATGGATGCCGCCCTGGAGACAGACCTCGGTCGCGCCGTGGTCGATCGCCTCTACGACGCGAGCCTGCATCTCTTCGAGCTCGAGCAGGTACGGCGTACCGCGCAGGTTGAGTGACAGGGGACCCTTGGAGAACGCACAGAACTTGCACTTGAACGTGCAGACGTTCGTGTAGTTGATGTTGCGATTGCGAACAAACGTCACGACATCGCCGACGGCCTCGAATCGCAGTTGATCGGCCACTTCGGCGACGCGCGCGACCTCGGAGCCACGGGCACCGAGCAGCGTGACGATCTCGTCGATGCCGACCTCTTCGCCGTTCACGACGCCGTTGAGCACTTCGCCGACCGCGCCGCCGGCCCGGGCGGGGATGGGTGGAGGGAGCAAGCGCGGTGGTGATTCGTCGCCGCCCGCGACCCACCGGGTGTCGCGCGCCAATCCTTCCGAGTCGGAAGCGTCGAGCACCGCGAACTTGGTATCTGGGTGGAGCCAGGTGTCGGAATCGGTGACGTACTCGGGATAGATCGTCAGCCGCGGCGCGAGCACCTTGCCGGCGGCCTCGGTGGCATCGCGGAGCCGTTCGAGCGCAGGCCACGGGCGCTCCGGGTTCACGTGGTCTGGAGTGACCGGCGAGACGCCACCCCAGTCGTCGATGCCGGCGCCGATCAGTGCACCGAGATCGTCGGCGAGGTTTGGCGGCGCTTGGAGATGCATTGCTGAGCCGAGCACGATGCGTGCGACGGCCACGGACCACAGCATCTCGTCGGGATCGCACGCCGGGTGGCGGTGCATGGCAGTCCCCAGCTTCGGCAGGAAGTTCTGGACGATCACCTCTTGTACATGGCCGTGGCGCGCGTGCGAGTCGCGGATGGCGAGCAGGGCGTCGATGCGCTCTTCGCGCGTCTCGCCGATCCCCACGAGGATTCCCGTCGTGAATGGCACACGAGCACGCCCGGCTGCTTCGAGTGTCGCGAGTCGCCGCTCCGGCGTCTTGTCTGGCGCACCATGGTGGGGACCACCTGGTTCGCCGAGCCGTGCTGCCAGCGTCTCGATCATCATCCCCTGCGAAGGACTCACCGCCCGGAGCTCTTCAAGCGGGGACTGGGGCAGTGCGCCCGCGTTGGCGT
>CAMDCC010000261.1 GCA_945889545.1 Bifidobacterium breve
ATGAGTTCACGCCCGGAAGCGCGAGCACTTCTTTAGCGTGCACGTCGTCGTACCACTGGTTGAACTCGTCGTGGACGTCGTCGCTCGCCGCATTCGCCAGCGCCAGAAACACTCCCTTAGGCATTGCCGCTCCTTTGATCGTTGTGACAGACGGGCGGTCAGTTCGCCGTGCGGCCGCCGTTCACCGGTAGGGTCTGACCGGTGATCCACTCTGCCGCATCCGACGCGAGATAGCACACCGCGCCAGCCACATCCTCTGGGCGGCCCAGGCGCGTGGTTGGGCGTTGCGGATGGCGCAAATCGTCGGGTGACGCGGCCATTCGGCCGAGCGAGAGGCAGTTCACCGTCACGCCGTGGCCGATGATTTCCGTGGCGAGATGACGCGAGAAGCCCAACGCAGCCGCCTTGCCTGCGCCGTAGAGCGAGATGCCCATGTTGTCGCCGATGCGGCCGGCGTCGGAAGAGATGATCAGGATGCGGCCCCAGCCGCGGTCGCACATGCCATCGACCACTGCATGGATGCAGTTGATGACGCCGAAGAGGTTGAGCTGGATGAACTTGTCCCAGTCCTCGACGGGCATGTCGCGAAACTGCTGGAGCTTGAACCCCTCGGGGATGCCGGCGTTGTTCACCAGTCCCTCGATCGGTCCGAGTGTCGTCTCGACCTCGGCGACCATGGTGCGGACGGCCTCGAGATCGGTGACGTCGGCGATGGCTGCCACTGCCCGTCCACCTGCGGCGATGATCTCGGACACCACCTCGTCCGCACGTTCGAGGTGCAAGTCGTTCACGGCGACGGCGGCGCCTTCGGCGGCAAGCGCCCGGGCGATTCCCGCACCGATGCCGCGTCCGCCGCCGGTCACGAGTGCGACGCGCCCGTCGAGTCCGGTGTTCATGTGGACCGGAACCCGTCGACGACAGCCGCGAGCGTTTCGGGTGGTGCGTCGTAGGGAATCGAGAGCCCAACCCGGTCCACGTGGTTGCCGTAGCGCGCGGCCACCAACGCGCCGATCTCTGACGGCTTGCCGCAGACCGCGATCGTCTCGCGCACTTCGTCGGTGATGAGCGAGGGGATCACATCCCAGCGGCCTTCCTTGGTGAGCCGGTTGAGCTCGCTCTGGAGGTCGCCCCATCCATGTGCGTCGAGGGTGACGCGGTACGACGGTGTGGAGCCGTAGAACGAAAGCAGCACGTTCACGCCGGCGATCGCGCGCTCCACCTCTTCGTCGGTGCTCCCGGTGCACAGGATCGGTGTGGCCGACAGAGAGAAGTCGGCGCGGGCGCGGCCACTCGTGTCGAGGCCGGCCGCGACGGCGGGCACCACGTGCTCTCGGAAGTACCGCTCCGAGTGGAACGGATGCACGAGCAAGCCGTCGGCCGCCTCGCCCGCGGCGCGGGTCATGCGCGGGCCCAGCCCGGCCAACCAGACCGGTGGCGGTCCGTGCGGGTTCGGGCCGGGATCGAAGAACGGCGTCATGAGCGTGTGGCGGTAGTGCTCGCCCCGAAAGGCCAGGGGCTCGGCGTTCTGCCACGCGTGTTGGATGGCCTTGATCGCCGCAACCATCTCCTGCATCCGTGGCACCGGGGCAGTCCACGGCATCGAGTAGCGGTTCTCGATGTGTGGGCGGATCTGGGAGCCGAGCCCGAGTGCGAACCGACCGGCGGAGAACCGCTGCAGAGTGTCGGCGGTCTGCGCCAGGTCCATCGGGTTCCGTGCGAAGCCGATAGCGATGCTCGTGAACAGCTCGGCCTGCTTCGTGTGCTCGGCGGCCAGGGCAAGCGGGAAGAACGGTTCGTGGGCCGCCTCCGCGGTATACAGCCCGTTGAACCCGAGGTTCTCGAGCTCGCGCGCGACGCGAGGCATCTGGTCGAGCGTGCCGCGCAGATGGTGATCGATCAGCATGGAAGAACGCGGACAGTAGTCCTGACTTCCGCTCTCGATGCTGCGCATCGGGCCGCACCCCTCCACCTCGGCGACCGGCTACCAGCATTGTGAGGACTCGTGTCGTGGTCGGTAGCCTCGGATCCCTCATGGCGATCGACCCTCGATATCCCGTGCTTGTTGGCGTTGGCTTTGCAAGTCGAGACGTTGTCGACCCTGCCGATGGTGTCGAAGCGATTGACTTGATGGCGGAGGCGGCCACGGCCGCCGGCGCTGATGCTGGCGCCCCGAAGATGCTTTCGGCCGTAGAACGGATTCTCGTGCCACGCGGTACGTGGACCTATCCCGCGCCTGGTCGCTTCGTTGCCCAACGCATCGGCGCCGAACGTGCTCACACGGCTCGGGTTGCCCTTGGCATCCCACAGCAGAGCCTGATCAACGAAGCACTCGGTGCGATCGCTGCCGGTGATCTCGACGTTGCGATGGTCGTCGGCGGTGAGGCGCGACGGCGCGAGATCCTCGCCCGGCGGGCCGGCATCGATCTCCCCGAGTCCGATCAGCGCGGCCTCGAGCCCGACGAAGACCGACCGCTGGACGTCGGCGCTGAGCTCATGGCGATGTCTGAGCGAGAGGCACGGGTCGTGCTGCCCATCCAGCAGTACGCGCTGATCGAGAACGCGCTCGGGCACGCGGAAGGTCGCACGCTCGAGGAGAACCAGCACGACATCGCAAACCTGTACGAGGGTTTCGATGCCGTCGCCGGGGAGAACCCGCGAGCAGCGTTCGCCGATGGGCGCACCGCCGAGTTCCTGCGCACGCCGAGTGCGGCGAACCGGCCGATCGCGTTCCCGTACAACAAGTGGCACGTCACCCAGATGAACGTCGACCAGTCGGTCGCGCTCCTGTTTTGTTCGGTCGACGTCGCCCGCGACCACGGGATCGACCCGGAGCGCTGGGTCTTCCCGCACGTTGCGGTGGAATCGACGCTCGCGGTCTCGCTCTCGTGCCGGCGCGACATGCACCGATGGGAAGCGATGAAGGTGCTGGGCGATGCGGCCGTTGGTCACATCGGGCGTCCGCTGGCCAGTCTCGAACACGCCGAGCTCTACAGCTGCTTCCCCGTAGCGGTGCGCGTCCAGCAGCGCGAGCTTGGCTTTCCGCTCGACTCCGTGCCGACGATCACCGGCGGGATGGCGTTCGCCGGCGGTCCACTGAACAGCTTCGTTTTGCACGAGACGGGGGAGATGGCCGTCCGGCGCCGCGCGCACCCGGGCGAAACGGGCGTGGTTGGTGCGTGTAGTGGATTGCTCACGAAACCCGGGCTCTCGGTCTGGTCCACCGCTCCGTTCGACGCCGGACCGCTGATCGCCGATCTCGCGGAGGGGGCAAAGGCCGCCACGCCCGTCGTCGAATCCGTCGCGGGTTATGAAGGACCAGCGACGATCGCCACCTACACCGTGCAGTACGACGAACAGCAGCAACCGGCAACGGTCACCGTGATCGCCGACACGCCCGATGGCGCCCGCTGTGTCGCCGTCGCGGCCGACGCCGAGCTCGCCGCGCGCGGCGTGCAGGAAGACATCATCGGGCAGCCGATCCGCGTGAACAGCACCACGTTCGAGGTCTGATCTCCTGCAGGCTGCTGCCTACCAGAGCTGGTCGGTGTAGGTGTCGGTTCCCGGGACGGTCGACAGGAATGGCGACGCGAACACGATCTGGCCGAGGCCAGCCGCGGCGAATGCATCGCCGAGTCCGGCGAAGTGCTGGTCGAATGTGGCGATCGGGTCGCTGGGCACCCACGCCATGATCAGCACACGGTTGTCGGCCTGTGTGTCGGGCACATCGGCGGGGCGGTCGCCGCGCAGCGGCAACGGCGTGCCCAGGAGCGCGACGTCGCCGGGGCACGGCAACCCGCTGAGCCAGGCGGTCACTTGCGCGGCGTCGACGCCGTCGGCCATCTCGCCGATGAGTGTGATCATCCCCGCGTAGGCCCGATCGAGCGCGAGTTCGACGGGCATCGAGCTGCCGGGTGCGTTGGCCTCACCCGCGTACTTGTAGAGCGCGGTATGGATGTGATCGCGCGCTTCGAACATGCGGTCGTTGGCGTGAAGCCAGTTGACCTGCTCGACGCCCCACACGTTCCAATCGTCGTGATGGTCGTCGAGCACCCAGTACACGGCGAGGTACGAGCCGATCGTGGGGTCGGGTGTGATCGGCGACTCCTTGGGGTAGCGGCGCGCCTTGCACTCCTTGGTGGCGATGTAGCGAGCACCGGCGAACTGCCACTTGCCGACCATGCAACCGGCGTAGAAGTGATCGCGCTCGTACCAGCGGTTGTACGCAACCTCGTGACCCTTGTGCGGCTCGACCATCGTGAAGAGCAACGAACCGACGCGGATCTGGCGATCGCTTCGCGGCACATCCGG
>CAMDCC010000262.1 GCA_945889545.1 Bifidobacterium breve
TCCCCGCTCCGGTAGTGGCTCAATTTGAGCCACTACCTCCGCTCCCGGGTCTCGCCACTCCGGTTAGCGTTTCGGCCGTGACACTTCACTACGACGAGTTTGGGTTGTTCCACGAGAACGCGCAGGAGTTCGGGCTGCCCTTCGATGGCCCGCCCGATGTGCGCCGGGTCGACGTTCCGGTTGCCGCCGACCGGAACGTGAGCGCGCTGGTGTGGGGCTCGAAGCCCCCCGAGATCGTGCTGCTCCACGGGGGCGCGCAGAACGCCCACACATGGGACACGGTTGCCATGGCGATGGGCCGTCCACTGGTGGCGGTCGATCTTCCCGGGCACGGGCACTCCGACCACCGCGACGACGGCCCGTTCGGTCCCCGCCAGAATGCTGGCGATGTGGCAGTCGCTTTGCGCACACTTGCGCCAGCCGCTGCGATGGTCGTGGGGATGAGTCTCGGCGGCCTCACCGCGATCGCACTCTCCACGCACGCGCCCGAGCTCGTACGCAAGCTCGCGCTCATCGATGTGACTCCCGGTGTAGATCGCGACAAGGCCGCGCCGATCGCGCAGTTCATCGCAGGTCCCGACTCGTTCGAGAGCCTCGACGAGATCCTGGCGCGCACGATCGAGTTCAACCAGACGCGCAGCGAGTCGTCGCTGCGCCGGGGCGTGCTGCACAACGCGATCGAGCGTGACGATGGGCGCTGGGTCTGGCGCTACCAGCGACCTCGCATCCTCGAGGAAACCGAGATGGACATCCCTGCCGACTTCGCCACCCTGTGGGACGACGTCAGTCAGATCGAGGCCCCCCTCATGCTGGTGCGCGGCGCGGCCCAAGGCACGGTTGTCGACGACGCCGACGAGGCCGAGCTTCGGCATCGCCAGCCCAACGCGCGCGTCGAGCTCGTCGACGGCGCCGGGCACAGCATCCAAGGCGACCGCCCCATCGAGCTCGCACACCTGCTCGACGACTTCCTCAGCGGCTGATCGATCGTGTCCGAGCTAGTTTCGATCGGCGATCTCCCGACGCTCGTCGAAACTCGCATCGCTTGGCACAGCCTCGCTGAGCACGTGCTCGCGCGAGCTCTTCACGACGTCACTGGTCGCATTGGCCTCCGCGTGACACCGGACGGCTATGGAACACCGCCGTACGACCGGGGCGGCCAAAGAGAGGCGTTGCATGTCGTAGGGAACGAGCTGCGGGTCGCCCGTGGGGATGTGACGGTTGCTCACCCATTGACGACGCTCGGCGACGCGGCGAAAGCGGCCGGCATCGAACCCGGTGCACCCGCAAACGTGTACCCGTCGGTCACACCGTTCGATCCAGATGCGCCGCTCGCGATCGACGTCGACGCGGCTCGCGTGCTCTCCACCTGGTTCGAGCTCGGCTGGTCGGTGCTCGAAGAGCTTCGACTGCTTGCAGGCAACGAAGCCGCGCCATCAACGTTGACCCTCTGGCCCGAGCACTTCGATGCTGCGATTGAGCTCGGCCGCGAAGACCTCGGTGAACGAGGCACGTTTGGGGTATCACCTGGCGATGCCGAACACCCCGAGCCGTACCTGTACGTGACGCATTGGACCGATGTGCCCGACGACCGATACTGGAACGACACTGCGTTCGCCGGAGCGAGCATGCCGTACGCGACCGTGGCCAACGCCACCAGCGCACACGGGACGACACTCGACTTCTTCCGCGCCGGTTTGACACGCCTCAGCGCGGCTCCGGCTTGAGCCGAGTCACCGGCTCCGACGTCTGTGCCACATCCAGATTGACTGGCAACACGATGCCATCGGCCCAGGCGCGCTGTTGATCCGAGAAGTGCCGGCCACCGGCAGCGCCTGACGCGCCCAGCGGCACGATCCAAGCGCTCGATCGTCGGCCGTCGAGATCGAAGACGTAGCGAGCGACCGACGCGGTTGTCACGCCGAAGCCGCTCCCGGCCGGATGCGCCGCGGCAAACACCGTGTCCCACTCCCCACCCAACTCCACACCGGGCGGATTGAGCGCACCATCGGTCTCGGGATGAACAGCCGACAATGGATGGCGCGGCGCGCACACATGCAGCGCTCCCCACCGCCACGCGGCGGGTTCATCGCCGAACACAGTACGAAGCACGCCCACACCGTCGCTGAGCGCGGCCGCCAGCACGTCGTCCCACGTCTGGGTGGCCGGCATGAGCAGGGCGTCGTCACGCGCCAGCAGCGGCGTCAGCAACGGCCAGAGGCGCATCTCGAGCGGAGCGAACGTGGCCGACGGCTCACCAGTGATGGGTACGCGCAACTCCGCGAGTCGAGGATCATGGGCGATGACGCGCCCGGCCGCATCTCGCACCACCATGTACACGGCCGCGGCAACCGAGTCGGCGTCCATCACGCAGTCCCAGGCGCGAAGCGCTTCGACCGCCAGGCGCTCCCACTCGTCGGCTCCCTCGAGGCGACCGAGCCGCTCGGTCCACACTTCGGCAGGCAACGACTGGCGGTCTTGATGCACGGCGGCCATCGCAGATGCATCGACAGCTGCGAGATCGTCGAGGCGATCGTGCAGACGGATCGCGCGATCCGGTCGCGCATAGTCCAAGCCCAAGTAGTGCGGGTAGTCGTCGCCGACGATGCGCTGGTTGGCGGTCACGATCAGCCCGCCGTCTGGGTTCTTGGCGCGCGGAAGCGCGTCGTACGGCACGTCGTCATGCCATTCGTGATCGTTGGTCCACCCCGGGACCGGACCCCAGGCGTTGGCGCGCGATCGCACCGGGACGCGACCGGTCGTGCGGTACGCGATGTTGCCAGCAACATCCGCGCTCACGAGATTGTTCGCAGGGTCCACCCAGGCGCGCATGATCTCGTCGAGCTCGTCGACGTTTGAGGCACGCAACATCGGCGCGAGCACCGAGAGCCCGGTGCTCGGCTCGACCAACGCTGTTGATCGCAGCGCGACGCCGAAGCCTGTGGCGGGATCGCCGAACACGATCGGGCCGTGTCGGGTCTCAAGGCAATCGATCACCACGGCGTCGTCACCAAGCACAACGATCGTCTCGATCCGGTGCTCCGGCACGAACCACCCGCTGGGCGTCTCGTACTCCAGTGTGTCGTCGCCCCGGAAGCGTTCGACATAGAGATCCTGGTAGTCACCGTTCGCGTTTGTGACACCCCAAGCGACGTGCTCGGTCTGCCCGAAGTGCGGGAGGCCCGGCACGCCCACGAACGCGAGCCCGAGCGCGTCGAACTCCGGACACGCGAGCCGACATTGGTAGTAGACGCCCGGAGCTTCGACCAACCGGTGCGGGTCGCCCGCGAGCAACGGGAACCCCGACGCGGTGCGGGCGCCCGAGACGACCCACCCGTTGCTTCCATGTTCGGTCTCGACGAACGCGGCCGTCGCCATGGTCACCGGATCGAGACCGCTCGGGTCGCGCGGCGCCGCGCGCCACCACGACCCAGGCGGAACTATCAACGGCACGTCGCGTGCGTCATCGCCTTCGAGATGGGCCACGGCCTCGCCACCAAGCGCAGCCGCGAGCCGCCCTCGCCACAGTTTGCGCTGCCAGTTGGCAAATGCGACATGCCGGACGAGAAACACGGCGCAGCACTCCCATGGCGACCATGGCTCTGGCGTGATCCCTGCAACCTGGAGATCGGGTGGAAGAGGTGCACCCGTAGCGAGATGTGCGTTCACGCCGGTTGCGAATGCGATCAGCGGCTCTTGCGCTTCGGGGGACAACGCATCGAACTCACGTCGCGCGGCCTGACCGAGACCGCAGCGTCGAGCAAACACGTCGAATCCAAGGGCGCCGCGACCGGCGACTTCGGCCCAACGCCCCGAGGCCCGCCGGCGGTCGTACTCGAGCTGGCCCAGGCGGTCCTCGGCTTGCACGAAGCCTTGACCCACAAAGGCGTCGCGAGCGGTCGTGGCCCGGACATGCGGGATCCCCAATTCGTCGCGATGGATGACGACCTCGCCGTCGAGACCGGCGACCACAACGTCCACCACGCTCGCACGCTACGCCGCGTCCGCCACGCGCCCGGTCACATTCATCCGCCGACACTCTCCGGGCGTGCGAGCATCGCGGGGTGCACGACGACCTGATTCGCTCCGCGCGCCGGCGCATCCGGTTGGTTACCGCGTGCGGCTTTCTCGTGCTCGTCCTCACGATGAGCGCAATCGTGTTCCCGGTCGCATGGATCCTCGGGGCGCTCTCGAACCCACTCGACACCGGTCTCGGGTATGGCTGGGACCTCGCGGCATGGGCGGGATGGATCAGCGTGGTGTTCGGCGTGGTCGTCGCCGGACTCACCTTCGTGTGGTCGT
>CAMDCC010000263.1 GCA_945889545.1 Bifidobacterium breve
AGTAACCGAGAAGTGGACGATGGGCACATCCACGAAGGCAATCAGCGCCGCAATCGCGCACCGCTTCGCTCGCCCTTCCGCAGTGCCGGGAACGCGTCGCAACGCGAGATAGCCGAGGTACAAGAAGAAGAGGACCGCGGTGGTCACCAAACGCGCGTCCCACGCCCACCACACTCCCCACACCGGCCGACCCCACAACGCACCCATGAGGAGGGTGAGTCCGGTGAACAGCACGCCAAGCTCGGCCGAAGCTCCGGCCATGCGGTCCCACACCGGAGAGCGAGTTCGGGGCCAGAGCCAGAGGCCGGAGGCGATCGCAGTGACACCAAACGCGAGGTACGCGATCCAAGCCGCCGGAACATGGAGATACATGAGGCGCTGCGCGTCGCTCTGCACTTCATCGGCCGGTGCACCCCAGAGACCGAAGAGCGCCAGCACGATGAGGGCCACGAGCGTGGTCCACCCGAGCGCCCGTGCGACCACCGGCTTGAGCAGGGTCATGCTTCCTCCAGGAGTGGCCCGAAGGCCAGGGTCCCGATCGACGTGTAGAGCACAGCGAACACTGCGAGCACTCCGATCCACGGCCATGCATCGGATGGGGCACCGTCGATGGCGGCTTCCCATGCCCGCGTTGCCCCGAGCAACACCGGTGACACCACAGGGAGCAGCAGCACCGGGACCAACGTCTCGCGCGCGCCAGACGACGCAGCGAGCACGCCATAGAGGGTACCGGTGGCCGCCACGCCGACGGTCGCGAGGACCGTGGCCAGCAGCAACGGACCGATCGCACCGAGCGAGACGTCGAAGAGCACGATCACACCCACGGTGAGCACGGCTTCCAGCGCGACGAGCTCGACGGCCACGGCGGCCGCCTTGCCAAGGAAGATCGCAGCGGGATCGAGGCCCGACATCCGCAGTCCGTCGCGCGCACCGTTGGCCGCCTCGATCGCGAATGACCGGGAGATCGCGAGAAGCGCAGCGAGCAGCACGGTCACCCAGAAGAGCCCGGGCGCGACGTCGCGGAGCACTCCACGGTCAGGATCGAGCGCGAAGGCGAACAGCAACAGCACGATGAGCCCGAAGGGCAACACCTGCTGGATCGTCACTCGTGAACGAGCCTCGATCCGGAGATCCTTCCCGGCGACGAGCGATGCCTCCTGCACAAGATTCACGGTCGCGCCGCCTCGGCGGTCTTGGCCTGACCGGCGGTGAGCACGACTTCTCGACTCGCGAGGGAACGCGTGCGGTCGAGCTCGTGCGAGGCGATCAGCACGGTGAGATCCTCGCCCGCCGCGGCCTCGAGCACCGCATCGAGCACTGCGCGGCCGTCCGCGTCGAGACCGGCGTGCGGCTCGTCCAACAACAGCAGGCGCGGCTCGCGGGCCAGCGCCACGCCGAGAGCCAGCCGTCTCCGTTGCCCGGCCGACAGCCGCGCGTGGCTCACCGCGGCGCACCGTTCGAGTCCGACACGTTCGAGCGCCGCGTCGGCGGCGTCCGCAGACGCACCGGTCGCACGCGCTGCGAACCGCAGGTTCTCGCGAGCGGTGAGGTCGTCGTAACAGAAGGTCTCGTGGCCAACGAATGCGACGTGACGACGATGCGTCGTCCGGTTCCGAGCGAGGTCGCACCCAAGAACCTCGGCTTCTCCCTGGTGGAGTGGCAGCAGCCCCGCTATCAGACGAAGCAGCGTGGTCTTCCCGGCTCCGTTTCCTCCGGAAAGCAACACGACCTCGCCAGATGCAACATCGAGGTCAACGCCCGCGAGCGCAGGGAATCGGCCCAGCAGGCAGACGGCGGAACGGAGACGGACAACGGGTTGCACAGCGCCTCCGGGGGAGGAAAGGCAAGTGTACGGATGGCTCGCGCCGTGAGGCGAACCCTGTCTCTCGGCGTGGCGCGCATCGCTGCGGGTCGGACCCTTCCCCCATAGGATCGGGGGGTGCGGCGTGTGATTGGTGCTCTCGGTCGGTCGTTTGTGACCGCTGGTGTCCTCATCCTCCTCTTTGTCACGTACCAGCTCTGGGGCACCGGCTTGTATACGTCGCGCGAGCAGAATTCTCTGCGCGACGCGTTCACCAGCTCGGTTGGCAAGCAGGGCGACGAGCCGGTCGTGAGCACGACGACCTCCGTGACCGATCCCACGGTCTCCACGACGACCACCACACTCCCGGTACCGCTGGCGCCGTTCGTAGCTGAGGGCGACCCGATCGCACAGATCCGCATCCCCCGCATAGCGGTCGACTCGATCGTCGTGCAGGGCGTGAGTCGCGAAGACCTGCGTCGCGGTCCGGGCCACTACCCCGACACGCCGCTTCCCGGTCAGGAAGGGAACGCGGCGATCGCCGGACACCGAACCACGTACGGCGCGCCGTTCGGCAACCTGGAACAGCTCGAAAACGGCGACCGCATCTTCGTGCGCACCGCGCAAGGCAGCTTCACCTACGAGGTCTATGACACGGTCATCGTGAAGCCAACCGACCTGCAGGTACTCGACCCCGACCGGTTCCGACCCGCCACGCTCACGCTGACCACCTGCCACCCGAAGTACTCAGCCGCGCAGCGACTCATCGTGAAGGCCATCCTCCAGGAGGATGCACTCCCCGCGACGCACGGCTCAGGGAAAGCTCCCAAGCTCAGCGAAGAAGGCCTCTCCGGTGAAGACAACTCGAAGCTCCCGACGCTCATCTCCGGACTCGTTGCAGCCCTGATCGGACTTCTCTGGTGGCTCTTGTTCCATCGCCACCCGAGCTTGCCGAACTGGCTGATCGGCGTGATCCCGTTCGGCGCCGCGCTGGTTGTGTTCTTCGCGCTCCTGGAGCGAGTGCTGCCGTCGAACTACTGATCGATCCTGGTTCGCCGATCGAGGTCGAAGCTCAGATCTACGACTCGTCGATCAGTGCGAGCAGGTCGCCCTCTTGCACGACACTGTCGGGGGCAACGTGGAGCTCTCGAACCACTCCCGGCACCTCCGTGATGACGGGGATCTCCATCTTCATCGACTCGAGAATCATGATCTCGTCGCCTTCGGCGACCATCTGACCCTCTTCGACGCGAACCTGCCACACGTTCGCGGTGATCTCAGCGCGGATCTCGTGCATGCGCCGCAGCGTAGTCAGGCGCTCCCAGACGCCGGTGGCTCCTCGGCCTCGACTTCGATGGGTCCGTACACACGCAGCAACACGAACCAGAGCAGCCCGGCGGTGATGGTCACGACACCCGCGAACAAGATCGGGACCCGCGGCCCCCCGCCTTCAGTGAGCGCTCCGCCAACGAGAGCCCCGGCCACCATGCCGGCCGCGCTCACCAGCCCGAACACGCCAGTAACCCGTCCGAGCAGCTCATCGGGGACCAGCCGCTGACGGAGACTCACCATCTGGGTGTTCGCGAGCGCAAAGCCAGCCCCCCAGACCGCCTGGGCGACCGCGGCGATCGCCAGCCCGGGTGCAACACCAGTAGCGACGAGCGCGAGGCCACTCCCAACGATGGCGCTCACCAATACGCCGGCGGGTTGCAGCGCTCGCTCGAGGCGGGCCGTGAAGAGGTTGCCCAACACGATGCCCACCGCACCGGCAGTGATGATGACCGCGTACCCGAACTCGCCAGCGCTGAGTGTGCGCGTGACGAACAGCACGAGCGTTGCCAACGTGGCACCG
Organism: Bifidobacterium breve; assembly: GCA_945889545.1. Lineage (GTDB taxonomy): Bacteria > Actinomycetota > Acidimicrobiia > IMCC26256 > PALSA-555 > SHVJ01. Next base: position 3,654 of record CAMDCC010000263.1, read on the forward strand.
AGCGTGAAACCCAGCGTGACCCATATGACTGCGGCCGAGCGGAAGAACGGGACACCGAACGTGAACCGGAAGCCGTCACGTAGCTCGCCTCGAACCGTGGTTCGCGGTCCAGCTCGCTCGGCCCGAAAATGGCCCCGCAACGACAAGATGAGGATGGCGGAGAGCGCGAACGACGTTGCGTCCACCACAAACGGCAGCCAGATCGCGGCGGAGAACAACAAGGCGCCGAGTGGCGGAGCAACAAGGTCCTGCGCTCCGTCCTCCACCGCATACAGCCAGCCGTTTGCCGTGGTGAGCCGCCGCGTGGGCACAACGTCGCGCACGACAGCAACGGCCGCGGTATCGAAGAGAAACTCGCCGATCCCCAACACGAACACCACGAGATAGACGATCGGGAAGCTGATGTGGTCGGACGCGACAAGCACCGCGAATGCCGTCATCGCGACGAGGCGGACGAGATCCGCGCCGATCATGATCCGTCGACGATCACTGCGGTCTACGAGCACCCCACCGCCAAGCGACACCGCGATCTTGGCCAGAGGCGTGAACACGCCGATTCCGGCGATCGTGAGCGGATCTCGTGTGAACGACGCGGCGAGGAGCGGCATCGCGACGA
>CAMDCC010000264.1 GCA_945889545.1 Bifidobacterium breve
CAACACCACTCCGGAACGGCGAAGTGTCGAGCGCCAACACGAGCGCACCGATCCACCCCAGCGCGAACAACAACGCTGACAACAACTCCAACCGACGCGCCAACTTGCTTCGATCCTTCGCCACGCGTTTCCCCGTCCTTCAACGAAGCGCGGACGTTAACCCGCGCAGTGATGGAGCACTGTGTCTTCGAGGCGAAGTCGGGAGCGATCCCCGAGCTGCGCGGCTTCGCCAGCAGCAGCGACGTCTTCCAACTTCGATGCCAACTCGGCATCCTGAGTCTTCCCAGCGAGCATCCGCTCATACTCCGCGAGCGCAGGCAGCGCTTTCACGTTGGCGTCGAGCGTCTCGTCGAGTGCTGGGCCTAGGAAGTGGCTCATCCACCGGTTGCAGGTCTCCTGCGTGGTCAACGACCGCGCCTGCGCGCAACTCGTCGCAGCAACAACTGCCGCGACAAGGAACAGTGCGCGCGGCGTCACCACGTTCAAAGTATGCCGCTGAGGAGGACGGAGGGTCCGGCGCCTGATGCGAAGCAATTGCGCCGATCCGGCGAGACCCGGGTCGAAGACCCGAGTGCCGGCTCCCGTTCCTGCCGGCAACGGTCACCAAGCCGAACGACGTGAACGGGAGGCGGCAGGAGCAGGGGCTCGCCGGAAGTTAGGCGCTGCTGAGCAGCAGGTGACGGTGGCCCTCCGGCCGGTGGTGAACGAACCGCTCGACGTGCGCGAAACCGTGCGCGACGAGAGGAGTCAACCAGCCTTGGACTGCGGCGGCGCCGAGCGGGCTTCGGTCATGCGGCGGTAGATGCGCTCAAGGTCGTCGAGACCGGCGAAGTCGACAGCCATCGATCCCTTGCCCCCCTTGCCCATCTTGATCTTCACGCGCGTCTCGAGGAAGTCACTCAGCAGCTCCTCGAGCTCGGCGAGCCCGGGCGGACGCATGCGACCAGGTGCGGTCGGCTTGGCGCCGTTCGTGCTGGCTCCGTCGTTGCGCGATCGCACCGCTTCTTCGACGGAACGCACCGAGAGGTCTTCCTTGATGGCGCGCTTCGCGAGGGATTCCTGGAACGCGCGGTCGGGCGTGCCGAGCAATGCGCGGGCGTGGCCCATCGAGAGCTGCGACTCGCGTACCGCGCGCTGGATCGACGGCGGGAGCTGGAGCAGACGCAGCGTGTTCGAGATCGCGGCGCGGCTCTTGCCGACACGTGAGGCCACCTGCTCGTGCGTGAGCTTGAAGTCCTCGATGAGCTGCTGGTAGGCCGCGGCTTCCTCGAGCGGGTTCAGGTCTTCGCGCTGGACGTTCTCGACCAGGGCTTGTTCGAGCGCGGTGTCGTCGTCGGTTTCACGGACCAGCGCCGGGATCGTTTGGAGACCAACTCGCTTCGATGCGCGCCACCTGCGCTCGCCCGCGATGAGCTCGAAGCCGTCGCCCGCAGGGCGGACGAGGACGGGCTGGAGCAGACCCACCTCGCGGATGGAGTCGGCCAGGGCACCGATCGACTCCTCGTCGAACACGTCGCGGGGTTGGTACGGGTTTGGGCGAATTGCCGCAATTGGGATCTCGCGATAGCCCGAGACCGCAGGCGCTCGATGCTCGGCTGCCCCCGGGGGGATGAGGGCGCCGAGCCCTCTACCGAGACCGCTTGGTCGCGCCACGGGTCACCTCTTTCCCCAGGTCGCGATACGCCTTGGCGCCTCGCGAGGTCGAGTCGAACACGATGATCGGTTGGCCGAACGACGGGGCCTCGGAGAGGCGGACCGTGCGGGGCACGACGGTTTGGTACACCTTGGCGCCGAAGTACTCGCGGACCTCATTCACGACCTGGTCGGCGAGCTTTGTTCGGCCGTCGTACATCGTGAGGATGATCCCGCGCACGTCGAGGAGCGGGTTCAAGTTCGCTTGCACGAGCGCCACGTTGCGCAGCAGCTGCCCCAGACCCTCCAATGCGTAGTACTCGCACTGGATCGGCACGATCACATCGTCGGCGGCCGCGAGCCCGTTGACCGTGAGGAGGCCGAGCGACGGTGGGCAATCGATGAACATGAGGTCGTACTGGTCGCGGACGGTATCGAGCGCCTTCTTCAGCTTGAGCTCCCGGCTGATCTGCGGGACCAGCTCGATCTCCGCGCCGGCGAGATCGATGGTGGCCGGGACCACGAACAGGTTCTTGATGCTTGTGGGCTCGATGCAGTCCTCGACGGAGGCGTCGCTCATGATCACGTCGTAGATCGAGCCCGACACATCCCGGGGGTTCAGGCCGAGACCCGTGGTGGCGTTGCCCTGTGGGTCGAGGTCGACGATGAGCACCCGGAAGCCGAGTTCGGCGATCGCCGCACCCAGGTTGACGGCGGTCGTGGTCTTGCCGACCCCGCCCTTCTGGTTGGCGATAGCGATGATGCGGGGGAGGTCGAGCGGCTTCTGGACCGCCGGTGCCGTGGGTTCCGGCAGCGTCTCCGGGTCGAGGATGGGGCCGCCAGGCAGATCGCCAAGCACCGCCTCGTCGATGTCGTCGAGCTTCGTCTTGGCCACCGCTGTCCTCCGGGGATCGCGCGCCTCTACCTGAGGTTGAGGGTGGAAGGCTACGTGCCCCGCGGGCGCTTGACAATGGGTTGGGCAAAGTTTTTCTGACGGCGGTTGTAGGGGCTCACTTCTTGCGGTTCGCGGTCTTGATCGAGTCCGGCCGCCAGGCGCCGTCACCTGCTGCTCAGCAGCGCCTAACTTCGACCGAGCCCCTGCTCCCGCCGCCTCCCGCCGAAGTGGCGATCCTCCTCGGGCCCCGCGTTGAGCGGAAGGCGGCACTCGGGGCTTCGCCCCGGGTCTCGGTCGATCGGCGCAATCGCTTCGCCAGCAGGCGCCGCACCTGACGTCCTCACTCCGTGGTGGTCCGGCCTCGCTGGAGCTTCGAACGTTCGCTGGTGGCTTCTGGCCCAGGTCGGTCAAGCTCGCGCGGGGACTGCGGTGGAAGCGAGGGGGCGTTTCACGTGGAACGTCTCTCTGGGCGGATTTTCTTGGCCGACCCCTCCGACCGAATGTTTCACGTGGAACGTTGGTGGCTGGCTGAGCTCCCTTTCCGGGAGCGTTTCACGTGGAACGTCTTTACCAGAGGGGGCGTTTGTTGGGGATGCCTGGGCGTCTGGGCCACTTTTCGTTTGCCTGGGTGGTGAGGGTGAGGCGGGCGATGGTGGTGCCTTCGCCTTTGAGAATCTCGGGCGGGGAGAAGCCGAGATGCGCGAGGGGGGCTGTTGGCCAGCGCCGTTCTGGGGGGGTGATCGGATCCGTGTCGGGGGGTTCGCTGACTGCGAGGTGGGCGCCGGCCTTGAGAAAGCCGGCGGCGCACTCTGCGGTGACGGCGGGGGCGCCGAAGCCTCGGGCTACGACGAGGGTGAACTGGGAGCGGAGGTCGGGATCGCGGGCGGCGTCTTCAGCTCGGGCGTCGACCGCTCGGAAGCGGTCAGCGAGACCAAGCGTCTCGAGCGATTCGGCCAGGAACTCGGCTCGGCGGTGTCGGCTCTCGAGGAGAACGCCGGTCGACGACGGCCAGGCCAATGCGAGGACAAGGCCGGGGATGCCGCCGCCCGATCCGAGGTCGAGCATGGAGCCTGCGGGTGGGTCGAGCAGGTCGGCCATGCGCTGGGAATGGCGCACGTGATCCTCGACCGGTCCGGGGCCGAGGAAACCCTGCCGGCGCGCCTCTTCGAGGACCGCTAGGAGCGCCGGCATCGGGGCGTCAGGCGCGGGAGATCACCACCCGGCGCCGGGGGTCTTCACCCTCGGACCCCGTCTCGATGCCCTCAACATCCGACAGGGCATCGTGCACGACCTTGCGGTCCGATGCATTCATCGGCTCCATCGATCGTTCCTCGCCCGACTCCCGAACCTGCTCGGCAACCGACACGGCGAATTCGGCGAGGGCGGCGCGGCGCTTGGCCCGGTAGCCGCCGACGTCGACGTTGATGCGAGCACCCCGGCCCTCGGTCTGACGCTGGACGGCGGTTCGCACCAGCTCCTCGATCGCCTGAAGCGTTGCGCCCTTGGGTCCGAGGAGCAGACCGAGGTCGTCGCCGGTCACGTCAACCAGCACCCCTTCATCGACGATCGTTGCGTTCACGCTGGCCCCTAACTCGAAGGCATCCACGATGCCTCGAGTGAACTCTTCTGCGGAGGCGCGCTGCTCCTCCAACGAAACTTCGTCGATCGGTTCGCTCATTGCTTCCTCTCCCCGTGGCCGAGCTGGGCGCTCATCGCGCCGCTCGCTGCCGTT
>CAMDCC010000265.1 GCA_945889545.1 Bifidobacterium breve
TCAGAGGTGTTGCGGGACACTGGGATCTGGTGCGCATGGCGGAGAAAGAAGGCAACGCCCTTCTTCTCGAAGAGCTCACGCTTGGCCAAGAAGCGAACCTTGCGATGACGCTTATGCGCGAGATACCCGAGCACGAGCGGATCGAGATACGAGACGTGATTGCTGGCCAGGATCGCCGGACCGTGCACCGGAACGCGCTGGATCCCGTCGAACGTCCACTTCAAGCCGAGATGCATCGGCGGGACGAGCACGCCGCGCAGAAAGGCGTAGGCGGGCTCCACGCCGGTAGCATACGCAGCCCATGACCGGAGCCGTCGCGTCAAGCTCGCGCGTCGGTGTCGTCGTCCCGATTCGGTCGTTCATCGGCGCGAAGGCGCGCCTGGCTGAGTTGCTCGACGAAGATGCACGCGCGTCAGCACTCCAGAAGATGGCCGACCGCGTGATCGAGGCGGCGGCGCCGATGCCTGTCATCGTGGTGAGCAGTGCGCCCGAGGTACGCGAGTGGGCACGTGCGCACGGGATCTGTGTGCTCGACGACCCGGGCAGCCTCGACGAAGCAGCGGCCGCCGGCACGCAGGCCTTGGCGGCGGACGGGATGATCCGGGCGGTGATTGCCCATGCCGACCTCCCGAGAGCCCGATCACTCGCACCGCTGGCCACCGATCTCGAGCACCCGGTGGTCGCCCTCGTGCCATGCCACCGCGACGACGGCACCAACGTGCTCTCGATCCCGACCAACCTTCCGTTCCGATTTGCCTACGGACCTGGATCGTTCCGGCGCCATCTCGACGAAGCGGCTCGCCTCGGCGTAGAGGTACGCATCGTGCGCGCGCCCGACCTCACCATCGACGTCGACACCCCCGACGATCTGCAATACCTCGATTCATCCTGCCCGGCGTGAGCAACCTGCCTCTTCCGAAGCGAGTGTTGGCCGTCGGCGCGCATGCCGACGACATCGAGTTCGGCTGCGGCGCGACGCTCGCGAAGTGGGCCGCCGGCGGCGCCGCGATCGATCTCTGCGTGCTCACCGACGGGTCGAAGGGAAGTTGGGATCCCGAGACCGACGTCGCCGCGCTCATCGCCACACGCCGCCAGGAGCAAACGGCGGCAGCGGCGACGCTGGGCGCGCGGACCGTCCACTTCTTGGACCTCATTGACGGTGAGCTCGTGAACGACCTCGATGCCCAGGGCGCGTTGAGCGATGTGCTCCGGCACGTTCGCCCCGATGTCGTGCTCGGCCACGATCCATGGAAGCGCTATCGCCTCCACCCCGACCATCGGGCCGCGGGCTTCCTCACGATCGATGCGATTGTGGCGGCCCGCGATCCGCATTTCTTTCCGGGGCGTGGCGAGCCCCATCGGCCGGACCGACTCCTGCTCTTCGAAGCCGACGTCATCGACCACGTCGAAGATGTCCACGACTTCATCGACGCCAAGATCCAGGCGTTGTTGCGCCACGAGACCCAATGGCGCTCCACCATGGGCATCAATCCCACCTCTCCAGATGCCGAACCCTTCGCGAAGAGGATCCGTGGCGAGGCAAAGGAAGCCGCGGACGGCACTGAGTACGACCTCGGAGAAGCCTTCAAGCTCATCGAGCCCCTGTAAGCAGGAATGAAGAAGGGGCCCCGAAGGGCCCCTTCTCGTTGAACTGTTGGAAGCTGGCTACTTGCGCTTGGCCGCCTTGCGACGCTTGGCAGGAGCCTTCTTGGCCGCTGCCTTCTTGCGCCGCTTGGCAGGAGCCTTCGCTGCAGTTGCCTTCTTCCGACGACGGGTGGTCTTCCGTGCCGTCGACTTCCGGGCGGTCTTCTTCGCCCGACGCTTCGCCGGCTTACGGGCCGCCGTCCTCTTGGCCACACTCTTGCGTGCGGTGCGTCTCTTTGCCGGAGGCACGGTCACCTACCTTTCTTTGACGGTTTCTTACCTCGAGTGTTCGACATCGAACACTCGATCTCAGATGTTCACCTTCTTCTTGAAGTCGGCACCCACCGAGAATTTGACGGCCTTCGAGGCCGGAATGGCCACTGGCTCGCCGGTGCGCGGGTTGCGACCCGTGCGCGCCGAACGCTGCGAGCGTGACCAATTGCCGAAGCCGGGCAGCGTGACCTTGTCATCTGCCGCAACAGCGGTTTGTACAACGTTGATGAAGGCGTTGACGGCCTTCTCTGCATCCGACTTGGCGATACCGGCTTCGCCGGCGACCTTGTCGATGAACTCTGACTTATTCACACTTGCCTCCAGGAATCGTGCGTGCACAACAAAGTCGAACGCATCCGCATGGAAGTGTCAAGCATCTTGACGCAACTTGCGCCTTGACCCTTGTGCACCGTGTCCATATCGGCTACGCGTCGTATTCGGTACCCCTTGCTGGTCAGGCGCGCGCACACCGCAGCGCGCACGCACGTAAGAGAGAACGGTAAAGCAATCAACCAGCAAAGTGGTGGATATCCAGCAAACTTTTCTGAACAGGCTCGCGTCGCTCGCGTCGCTCGCGTCGCTTCTCACCGCGCCATGCGCGACTTCATGGCGACCCGCGCGTGCTGGAGTGCGATTCGCGCGTCGGCCGAGCCGTGTCTCTCGCCTCGATCAACCCGAGACGCGAGCCAGCCCGCTCCTCCACAGCGTCGGGAGGAGCGGGCCGTCCTGGCTTTGCAGCCCCGAGCAGAGTCGAACTGCCGTTTCCGCCTTGAGAGGGCGGCGTCCTAGGCCACTAGACGACGGGGCCGGGCTCAGTTGCGTCGGGCACGGGCCCGACGCAACCTGCGGGCTCGGGGGGAAGGACTCGAACCCTCAACGACTGGACCAGAACCAGCTGTGTTACCGATTACACCACCCCCGACTGATCCCAGGATAGCGAGTCCCGGCACGAGCTTCCCCACGCGAACCGCGCGTCCGAAGCCGAAGATTCGCCCGACCGACACTCGCAGCGCTTCGGATGCGAAGCGCTTCACCTCCGAGAAGCCGGTGATCGGACTCGTCTGCGTCGGAGATGTCACCGCGTCGAGTCCAACTTCCTCGGCGATGAGCTTGACCCGCAGTGAGTGGAAGGGATCGGAGACCAGCACAACAGTCGTGATGGGCGGCGTGAGCCCGCGCAGGATCTGTGCCGCAGCTTGCAGCGATTCGACCGAGTTGTGGCTCGTGGTCTCGCGCAGAATGGCGGTCTGGTCGACGCCGCGTTCAGCGAGGTAGTTCGCGCCCGCGCTGGCTTCGGTGAACCGGTCACCTGGGAGACCACCCCCTGTGACCACGATCGTGGGTGCCACACCGGCGCGGTAGAGGTCGGCGGCATGGTCCAGTCGGGCCTGGAAGACGGCGCTCGGACGGCCGTCGTACTGGGCCGCGCCGAGCACGATGATCGCTTGCGAGGGCCGCCGATCGTCGTCGTTGGCGGCCGCCCACACCTGCACGAAGTTCACGACGTAGTACCCGACCACGACCAGACCCACGATGATCACGATGCGGCGGATCAGTACCCACGTCAGCCAGATCGGCACGGCACGCCCTCTAGTCGCCGAGCCGTTCCCGGGCGGCGCGAATCCGCTGGAGCGCACGGTCGCGGCCGAGCAGCACGATCGACTCGAAGAGCGGCAGCCCGGCCCGCCGCCCTTCAACTGCGGTGTAGATCGCGTGCATCACCTTCCCAGCCTTCACGCCGAGCGGCTCCAGCGCGGGCCGAAGATCAGCGCCCTCGGCCGTCCAGTCGCACTGCTCGAGATGGGCGAGGACTGCGTCATAGATCTCCCCCACGCGCTCGGTGGCGATCACCTTCTCCCACGACGCTGGGTCGATGGCGAACGCGGCATCGTCGACGAAGAGGAAGTCCATCTGGTCCACCAACGACACGAGCGTGATCGCCCGCTCCTGGCCGATCCGCAGCGCCGCGCGGAACACGCCGCGGTCGAGACCGGCGCCGAACGCGGCTTCTGCGAAGGGAAGCGCTCGCGCTTCGAGGGTCTCGAGCGAGATCCGGCGGATCCACTCTCCGTTGATCCAATCGAGCTTCTTGTGATCGAAGGCGGCGGCCGCGTGCGTGACACCATCGAGGTCGAAGGCCGCCACGATCTCGTCGATGTCCATGACCTCGCGGCCGTCGTCCGGTGCCCATCCCAGCAAGGACAAGTAGTTGCAGACCGCCTCGCGGAGATACCCCGCGTCGCGGAACTCCTCGAGCGCGACCGCACCGTGACGCTTCGAGAGCTTCGACCGGTCCGGGGCCAGGATGAGCGGCAGATGGGCGTAGACAAGTGGCGCCGACG
>CAMDCC010000266.1 GCA_945889545.1 Bifidobacterium breve
TGAGATGCGACACGCGCTCAGGAACGCGCCGAGCGACCTCGCAGATCGTGAGCCCGCCCATCGAGTGCCCTACCAGCACGAACCGCCCATTGTGGGAGTCGGCGAACCCGGCGGCGTCGATGTCGGCGATCGCTGACGCGGCCCAGTCGTCCAGGGTGACGGTCGCGACCTCGGGAGGAAGCGGGTCAGGCGCGGTGACGCCGCGGATCGACTTGGGCGGAAGGTCAATGGCGAGGACGGGCCCCGCGAGGAGCGGGACCGTCGGTTCCCAACACCACGCGCCGTGCACGCCGCCGTGGACCAGAACCAGTGGAATCGTCATGTGGTGACGGTGTTACGCGATGCGCTCGTCGCCGCGCCAGACGATGATCGCCTGGGTCGGACAGCCCTGCGCTGCGAGCACGATCTTCTCCTCGGGATCACCCTCGGGATCGACCACGTGCGAGATGTTGTCGTTGCCCAGCTCGAACGTCTTCGGCGCCCAGAACTCGCAGTTCCCACCGCCCATGCACTTCTCGGGGTCGACCTCGATGCGCAGTGCCATAGACGCCGAGATTACCGGGAGAGCTCGAGGAACCGCTGGTAGCGATCCTCCATCGGCGTCGCCCAGGTCGCGTCGGCTTCCACGCGCCGGCCGACGCGGGCCCACTTGCGTCCATCGGCCATCGCGGTCACCTCTTCGAGTCCAGCCGCGATGCGTGCGAGCCAGGCCGAGCCCAACGCGCCGCCTTCCGGCACTGCGACACAGTCGATCGGGAGCTGGGTTGCATCGGCGACGGCTTGCACCCACTCGTCCACGCGCACGCCGCCTCCCGTCGCGACGATGCGACGCGGCTCGAGTCCGATGTGTTGACGCGCGGTATCGAGCGCGCGGCGTACGACAAACCCCGACGCCTCGAACGACGCCCGTCGGATTGCGGCAGCGTCATGGGTGAGGTCGAGGTCGGCGAGAACGGCGCGACGCGTGGTGTCGTGAATTGGCGCCCGCTCACCGCGTGGGTAAGGCGCCCAGACAGGCACGCGGCCCGGCACGGCTGTGCCGCCCTCCGCGAGCCAGCCGGCGGCCCAGTTACAGAAGAGCCCACCCGCATTGCTCGGTCCGCCCACGAGCAGCTTGCCCGGCGCGGTGTGCGGGATGGTCCAGTACCCGGGCACGATGTCGGTGCTGTCAGTCACGGCCCAGATGATCAACGTCGTGCCGAGGATCACGAGCACATCACCGTCGTTGTCAGCACCGGCCACGATCTGCTCGGCCATCGCGTCGATCGCGCCCGACGCGAGCGGCGGACCGTCGCCGTCGATCTGCGCGGCCTTCCAGCCGGGCGGGAGCACACGCGGCATCTCTTCGATGCGCGCACCCATCTCGGCGCCGATGGTGGCATCCCAACCGTGCTGGAAGTCGAAGAAGGGGTGTGCGGTCGCCGCCGTGGTCGAGTCGATCACGGCCTCTCCCGAAAGCGCGTGATTCGCAACTCCCTGCGCAGGCCAGAACCCCGTCGCATTCGGCGCCTCCCGGCGCGCCCAGGCCATGAAGCCAAGGAACTCGCCGCGCTCGGTCGGGATCTTGTCGCCACTCTCTCCGTCACCAACTTCGCGACCTCGCTCATCGCCGTACAACAAGCCGGGGACGAGGGGCACGCCGTCGCCGTCTACCGCGGTGAGCGACGGGACCATCGCGGCGACGCTCACGCCCCGCACGTCGAGATCGGCCGAGACCGCGGCGAGCGCTTCGCGGGGGCCTCGGCGCCACGCGACCTCAGCGTCGTGTTGAAAGCGCCCAGGCGTCGGCATGGAGAACTCGTGAGGTACTCGCACACTCGCGACGACGTTGCCGTCACCGTCGGCCGCGACAGCCTTGACCGACGACGTGCCGATGTCGATACCGACCGTGACCTCGGGACCACTCACGCGGCACCCGCCACACTCGTCAGCTCGGCGATCACCGCATCGTGCAACCGCCCGTTTGTGGTGACGCACGGCGCGGCGTCCGCCCATCCGTTGCCCGTGAGGTCGCTCAAGCGGCCACCCGCCTCTTCAACGATCGGACGCAATGCGGCGACGTCCCAGATCGCGAGGATCGGTTCGATCATGGCGTCAGCCGCACCTTCAGCAACGAGCATGTGCCCCCAGAAGTCGGTGAAGCCCGTCGGGCGCCAGCATGTGCGAGCGATCGCCCGCCAGCCGGCGTCGAGACCCGCGGCCTCGAACTCGCGCTCGTTGGGAGCGCAGATGTGCGCGTCTTCGATGGTGCTCACTTCCGACACGTGGATCCGGTCGCCGTCGGCGAACGCGCCACTTCCCTTCGACGCCCACCATCGACGACCGAGTGCCGGCGCCGAGACCACACCTAGGACCAGGGCACCTTCGACCTCGAGCGCCAACAAGGTCGCCCACGCCGGCACACCGCGCACGTAGCTCTTCGTGCCGTCGATGGGGTCAATGATCCACCGACGTGACGCACCTACCCCGGTCTCGCCCATCTCTTCCCCGAGCACGCCGTCATCGGGACGATCAACGGCGAGACGGGCACGCACGGCCACTTCGACCGCGTGGTCGGCTTCGCTGACCGGCGTGAGATCAGGCTTGGTCTCCACATGCAGATCGTGCGCGCGGAACCTCGGCATCGTGATGCCGTCGGCCGTGTCGGCCAACGCGAGCGCGAGCGCGAGATCTTCGGCGTGCATGTGACCTTGAGGGATGGTCGTCGACTACTTGGGTGCGGGAATCTCGAGCACCGTGGCTGATCCCATCCCGCCACCGGCACACATGCTCGCAACGCCGATGCCGCCACCCCGCCGCCGCAGCTCGTGGATGAGCGTCGTGACCATTCGCGCACCCGTGCTCGCGACCGCGTGACCAAGGGAGCAACCGCTGCCGTTGACGTTCACCATCTCGTGCGGGAACCCGAGGATGCGGCTCGATGCAACCGCCATCGCCGCGAACGCCTCGTTGATCTCGACGAGGTCGACGTCGGTCACCGTGAGGCCGGCGCGATCGAGTGCCTTGGGGATGGCGAGGGTCGGTGCGAGCCCGGTGTCGGCCGGCGGAAGTGCCGACGACGCCCACGAGCGAATGACCGCGAGGGGCTCCAGACCGTGATCCTCGGCGTAGCCCGAATCGCACACGACCATGGCTGCTGCGCCATCGTTGAGCCCCGACGAGTTGCCGGCCGTGACCGAGAAGCCAGGGATCTCGGGGTGGAGCACCGGGAGCGATGCGAGCTTCTCGATCGTGGTGTCGCGACGCGGGTGCTCATCGACATCGAACACGCGCGTCTCGCCCTTCCCGACCGGCACGTCTACGCCGAAGATCTCGTCCTTGAACCGACCCTCGTCGGTTGCTGCGATCGCGCGCATGTGCGAGTGGTACGCCCAGTGGTCCTGGTCTTCACGCGTCACGTTGGCCTTTTGCGCGGTGTTCCACGCCACCGTGATCGACATGTCCATGGTCGGTGCGTCGGGCGTCTCCGGATGACTCGGTGACATCCATTGCTGGACCCCGGAGTACGGGCCGCCGGTCTTCTTGAAGACCTGGGGCGACTGCGTGATGCTCTCGGTGCCGCCGGCGATCACAACGCGGTCCATGCCGGCGCGGATGTTGGCCGCGGCCGTCTGCACCGATGCCAGACTCGACGCGCAGTGGCGGTTGTGAGCCATGCCGGGTACGTCGATCATCCCGAGCTCGAGTGCCGCGTACCGCGCGATCACGCCGCCACCCTGGAGCACTTCGGCCAGCACGATGTCGTCGACGTCGTCGACGGGGATGCCGGAGCGCTTCAGTGCTTCGCCGATGACGAGCTTGCCAAGGTCGAACGCGGAGAGGCTCGCGAGCGATCCCTTGCGCGCCGTGCCGATAGCCGTTCGAGTTGCGGAGACGATGACAGCGTCGCCCATGAACACGTTCCCTTCCCGAGACCTGTGAACCTGGTGCAGGTGCGAAGCGAGGCTACCTGACGCCGTCGTCAGGTCATGCGGTGTCAGATCGGCTACTTTGCGCGGCTGACAACGACGTCAGGGACCGCGTCAGGAGAAGAGATTCGTGGCACTCACCGAGCTCAAGGGCCAGTCGACCGGTACGCAGACGGTCGTGATCGAGCGGGGACCCGTCCGGGTGTTCGCCGACGCGCTCATGGATCCCGACGAGACGTACGCCCAGGACGGCGCGCCGGTGCCGCCCACGTTCCCCTTCGTGATGTCGTACTGGGGCTCGATGGGCACTGGCGGCGCGGCCGGGCTGCCGATCGAGAAGCT
>CAMDCC010000267.1 GCA_945889545.1 Bifidobacterium breve
CGACGAGGTTGTCATCGGTCTTGTAGGAGCCGCCGGGCCGATCGGTGAAGGAGAGCAGCAGCCGGTGCAGGTGCAGCACGAGGGCGATGTTGAGCTGGCCCGGGTTCTCCTGGTAGAGGTAGTCGAGCGCGGCGCGGTAGCCGGCAAACTCCGCCTCGCTCCGGTTCCGGAACCGCTGCGCGTTGTCGGAGACGAGTCTCGGGACCCGAGCGTCCTCCACGACCACGCCCTCGATGGCGCTCGAGGCGATGATCGACTCGATGCGGGCCTGCGCTCGGAGCGCGTCGAGCAGCTGGGGGAGTTGGTCGGCGTACCGTGCCTCAGCGCCGGCAGCCTGGTCGATCCTCCGGAGCGTCTTGACGATCTCGCCCGGGACGGGGTCGAGTGTGCTCGGTCGCTGGAAGCTCCTCATAGAACACCATAAACCTGTCAAGATTGGCGCTGGTTGTGGGGTTTGTGGTGGTGCCAAACCTGGGAAAGACTGGAAAATAGCGGTCGCTGCTAGGATCAGGTGCCCACCTCGGGCGGTATCGGTGGAGTTGGTCGGGCCCTGCACGTCCGACGAAGCCTCAATCTCCTCCGCCCGAGCCCCACACGCACGGCCGCGGGCCGGCCGTCAGGCTCATGTCCGGATTCCGTATCGATGTCGCTGATCTCCTGGCCCACCCGGGCACCCGCCGCGCGCTCACACTCGCTGCGCACATCGATGATCTCGTCGGCTCGGCCGCACGGGTTGACGCTCCCGTGAGCATCGATCTCATGCTCGAACGCATCAACGAGGGCATCGTCGCCCGCGGCACCGTGACCGCGCGCTGGAGCGCTGAGTGCAGCGTGTGCCTCGGCGATGTGGAGCGGAGCCTTGCGGTGCAGGTGGACGAGCTGTTCGAGCACCTCCCCGTCGACGGTGAGACATATCCGATCGAGGGTCACGAGATCGACCTCGAGCAGCTCGCGCGTGATGCCGTGCTGTTGGAGCTCCCGCTCGCGCCCCACTGTGAACCCCCGTGTACGGCCGAGTCCCCGTTCACGAACGACGACGCCCCGACCGATCCCCGCTGGGCCGTGCTCTCCGAGCTCGAGCTCTGATCGCCCCAAATCTCAAGGCCCCAAATCTCAAGGCCCCAAATCCCAAGGTAGGAGCACACCCACGATGGCCGTCCCCAAGCGCAGGACCCCGAGATCACGAACCCACTCGCGGCGGTCCGCCAACCGCAAGCTCGAAGCGCCTGCTCGTTCGGTGTGCCCGAACTGCCAGGTGGTCAAGCAGCCCCACGTCGTGTGTCCGAACTGCGGTTGGTACAAGGGCCGCCAGGCGCTCGACGTCTCGTGACGCAGTGACCGCCTGCACGGTCGCCGTCGACGCGATGGGTGGCGACCGCGCGCCGGGCGAGATCGTGACCGGCGCATTGCGCGGCGTCGAGGAGCTTGGCATCCAGGTGCTGCTCGTCGGCCGCGAGGAAGAAGTCACACCGCTGCTCCCGAGCCCGTTGCCCTCGGGCGTCTCGGTGCTCGATGCGCGCGACGTGATCGCCATGGACGACGAGCCGGCGAGTGCGGTGCGCAAGAAGAAGGACTCGTCGATGGTGCGCTCCGCGCAGGCGGTTCGCGACGGGCGCGCCGACGCGATGGTCACCGCTGGCAACACCGGAGCCGCGATGGCGGCGGCGCTCCTGCGCATGGGTCGGATCAAGGGCGTGGCGCGCCCAGCTATCGCCGTCCCGCTTCCAGTGCCGGGTCACGGGTACCAGCTGCTCGTCGACGCGGGGGCGACCACCGATGTGTCGCCGGAATGGCTGGTGCAGTTCGCGATCATGGGGCGCGAGTACGCACGGGTGCGGCTCGGCGTCGACCAGCCCACCCTGGGCCTGCTGTCGATCGGCGAGGAGCCGGGCAAGGGCGACGAGCTGCGCAAGCTCGCCTACCCGCTCTTGCAAGCCGTTCCCGGTTTCGTGGGCAATGTGGAAGGCCGCGACTTCATGCGCGCCGAGACGGTCGACGTGGTCGTCACCGACGGGTTCACCGGCAACGTGGCGCTGAAGAGCCTCGAAGGCGCGCTGCGCTCGCTCGCGAGTCTCGTGTTCGGCGTGTTCGAGTCGTCGCCCGAAGCGAAGGCCGCCGGCGATGTGGTGATGCCGATGCTGCTCGACGCGGCCGAGGCGTACGACCCCGAGCTGACTGGTGGTGGCGTGCTGCTCGGTGTGGCGGGCGTGTGCGTGATCTCCCACGGTTCCTCGTCGGCGAACGCGATCCTCAAGGCACTGGCGGTCGCCAACGACGCCGTGCGCGCCGACGTTCCTGAACGCGTGCGGGAGGCAATCGCGAATGCCCGCTGAGACGCATGTGGAGCGTGGTCCGCTCGGCCCCGACGACGTGTTGGCGATCATTCGCGAACGGCTGGCCGAGATCCTCGACATCGACGAGACGCTCGTCATGCGCGAGTCGAGGTTCTCCGAAGATCTCGAAGCCGACTCACTCGCGCTCATCGAGCTGGTCGAAGCGCTCGAAGAAGAGCTGGGTGAGCGCACCGTCGGATTCAGCGTCGAAGACGAAGACCTTGTTGATCTCGCGACCGTCGGCGACGCCGTCGACTACGTGATGGCCCGTCTCCAAGTGGCGAGCGCGGGCTCATGAGCCGCGAAGCCGAAGTGATGCGCGTTGCCGCGGAGATCGGTCATACGTTCTCGGATCCGGCGCACCTCGAGGCCGCGCTCGTGCACCGCTCGTTCTGTGCCGAGAATCCCGAGGCGAGCTCGAACGAGCGCCTCGAGTTCCTCGGCGATGCCGTGCTTGGGCTCAGCGTGACCGATCACATCTACGACGCGTACCCGGAGCTTCCCGAAGGCGAGTTGGCCAAGCTGCGAGCGTCGGTCGTGAACGCCGAGGTGCTCGCGGCAGTAGCCGACGACCTCGATCTGGGGAGCGCGCTGTTCCTCGGCAAAGGTGAGGATGCGTCGGGTGGACGCGAGAAGCCATCGATCCTCGCCGACGCGATGGAAGCAGTCATCGCTGCTGTGTACCTCGACGGCGGATGGGTGGCGGCCGACGGCGTCGTACTGCGACTGCTGGGCGATCGGATCCGCGAGGGCGAGAACGCACCCGGTGGGGGCGACTACAAGACCCGACTCCAAGAGCTCGCGGCGCGCTACTTCGACCAACTGCCGCGCTATCAGCTGCGCGCCGATGGACCCGACCACTCGAAGCATTTCTACGCAACGGTCACGCTGCGGGGCGCGCCATACGGCCAGGGCGAAGGTCGATCCAAGAAGCAAGCCGAACAAGCCGCCGCACGCGCCGCGTGGCAACGGCTCCAAGAAGAACATTCCGCCGACGCGCCAGCGATGGCCACGAGTTCTGCAGGGGAGAGCAAGGATGCCTGAGCTACCCGAAGTCGAGGTGGTCCGTCGCGATCTCGAGCGCGAGATCATCGGCAAGCGCGTGAAGGGCGTGGAGGTCGACGGCATGCGCACCGTGCGCCGTCACCACAACCGCAAGCAGTTCATCAGCCGACTCGAAGGCAAGAAGTTCATCGGGGTGGAACGGCGAGGCAAGTACATCCTCTGCCGACTCGAGGGTGGCGACGTGCTGGTGATCCACCTCGGGATGTCGGGCCAGCTCCTGCGGGCCAAGACCGCGCGCGAAAAGAAGCTCAAGCACACCCACGTGATCATCACGTTCTCCCAGGGCGGGCAGCTCCGCTTCATCGACCCGCGCACGTTCGGCGAGATGTTTGTGACCGAAGCGGACGAGCTCAACAAGGTCAGTGAGCTCAACCATCTCGGTATCGATCCGCTGGAGAACGCGATGTCGTGGGAGGCATTCGGGAGCCTCATCACCCAGAAGCACGCCAAGCTCAAGCCGCTGCTGATGGACCAGAAGTTCCTGGCCGGCATTGGCAACATCTACAGCGACGAGATCCTCTGGGGCGCTGGGCTGCGCTGGGACCGCATGAGCGACACGCTCTCCGCTCAGGAAGTGCGCCGCTTGTATCGCGCAATGATCGAGATCCTTCAGGACGCCGTGAAGTACCGCGGGTCCTCGCTCGCCGACCAGCAGTACGTGGATCTGCACGGCAAGCCGGGCGAGTACCAGCACCATCACAAGGTGTACGCGCACGACGGCGATTCGTGTCGGCGATGTCGTCACCCGATCGTGCGCGAGCGCTACGGCGGCCGATCCACCTATTACTGCAGCGCCTGCCAGGTATAGAGCGGCGAGCGTGCCGAAGGACGGCGGCCGGGTACCCCG
>CAMDCC010000268.1 GCA_945889545.1 Bifidobacterium breve
GCCATGCCATCGAGCCCGGCCCATGTGCACGACACCGGTGCACCGGGCACGAGTGAGCCGGTGCCGACTCGGTGCACGGTCCCCGTGATCTGCGCGCTTCCGACCGCTGCAACATCTGCATAGGCGGTGCCGATGGGGACGGTCACTGCCACGAGCCAATCACCGGAGCCATCGGTATCCCACCAGCGCGCGATGCCAGCTCCTGCGAGGTGTGCGGTGACGACGTAGTCCCCAGGCACCACGTTGGTGAAGTTGTACGACCCGCCCGCGCCCGTATGGAGCACGGCGGTCACGCCCGATTGCACGATTCCGGAGCCGGATGGAACGGGCGTGAGGCTTACCTCGATGCCAGCGAGCCCAGGCTCGCTGGCATCCCTCACGGCGTCGCGGTCCAGATCGAACCACGCGATGCCCACGACCTCCCCGACGCCTGGTGGGCTCGACGGGCTCGTGGTCGATGTCGTCGACGTCGACGGCTCGGGTGTGGTGGTCGTGGGTGTGGGTGTGGGTGGCGCCGCGGTGGTGCTGGTGGTGCTCGGCTCGGGTGTCGTGGTGGTCGGTGTGGGTGGCGCCGCGGTGGTGCTGGTGGTGCTCGGTTCGGGGGGCGCGGTCGTGGTGGTCGTCGGCGAGCCGGTGGCGGTCACCGTGGCGGTGTCGGTGCCCGTGTACGTCGCGGCTTGGCCACCGGTCTCGTTGTTCGTCCCGTGCGCGGTGGCGATGTTGGTGAGGGAACCCGGCGCGGAGATCGTGCTGACGTGGCTCGCATTCGCGCTCGAGCCGGCGGGGAGGTCGCCCGCATCGCCCTGTCCGTCCACATTGGTCAGGCCGCTGAGCGTGAGCGTGAAGTCGTCGCTCGTGGTGCCGGTCGTGGCGTTGTCGTCGGTGAGCGAGATGTCATAGAGCGTCGCCGTTCCGGGGTTGGACACGACGTAGCAGTACTGCACCTGGCTCACGGTCGAGAGGTCGACCGCGAGCGGATCGGTGCCTGGGCACGAGTCGGCCGCGCCGGTCACCGTCTTGGTCACGGTTACGGCAGGCTCACCGGTTCCGATGATCTCGCCGACGCGTAGAAACGGGATCGTCTGGTTGCCGCCGCTCACCGCATCGACGACGGGTGACACGACGGTGGCCGAGCTGAGCTCGGCTTGGAGGTTCCCGGTCGGGTTGCTCCCCGATTGGCATCCGATGCGCGCGTCGAGGCGGACGATGAGAGTCTCGGCGGCCTCGAGGTCGGTGATGTCGAACTGCACGTCCACCGTGGACCCCGCCGTGTACGGCGTCCCGTTGTACGAGACCCCCACGTCGGTGATCGCGCTCCCGCCGTCGTCGGAGATCGCGGAGTCGACGCCGCCTGATCCCTCGCCGCCGACGTTGCCGTAGTTCACCCGCACGCCGCCGGTCACCGGCTCGAGCGCTACACCCGACTGGCCGGTTGAATCGGTGGTGAGGTTCGCGACGAGGCGCAGCGTCTGGTTCGCGTGGACGGGCGACGCGGTGACCCGTACGAGGAACAGGTAGCTGACCACGTCGCCGCAGGTGAAGTTCGAGCCTTCGAGCGAGGCCACGATGTCGCCGGTGTCGGCGTTCGTCCCGTTGTCATAGGCGCCGCCACCGGTCTGATGGCTGTAGGACTCAGGCGCGGCAGCTCGGAACGAGATTGCGTTGAAGTCGGCTCCCGAGGCCCGTGCCCGTTGTCCACCGAGGCCGATCATCACGCTCGCCACGAGGACGACGAGACCGGCGAAGGCCGCGATTCTTCGCCGTTCGGAGCCTGCCCCAGGGACCATGACGGAGTGTTGGCATTGGGCATCGCCGACTTGAGCGCCCCGAGGTGCGAGGTGGATCCCTCGAGCACCGATCCGAGAATGGCGCCGTCGGTCGGAGATCCCGGGGTGGGGCTACCCTGACGTGACCGTCATGGAGCACACGCCGATGAACGAGCCTCCGAGTCCGAAGCAATGCTTCGCCGCCTCCGCGTTGTGCGGCGGTTCCTCGCGCTCGTCCGCGCGGACCCAGCCGGCTTCCGTGCTGGCTTCGTCGCGCATCTGCTCAGCACCGCGACGGGTCTCGCTGCCGGCGTAACCCTCGGCTCGATCACCGGGACGCTCGAGCAGCTCCCCGGTCTGCTCGTCCTCGTCCCTGCCGCGGTCGGCTTGCGGGGCAACGTCTACGGGGCACTCGGCAGCCGTCTCGGAACCGCCGTCGCGACCGGCACCTTCCGCTTGTCGACCCGCCGCGACACGGAGGTCGGGCAGAACCTCTGGGCCGCGTCGGCGCTCTCGCTCGGCGTCTCGCTGCTCCTGGCCCTGGTGGCCAAGGGTGTGGCGGAGTCGTTCGGTGTGCGCAACACGATGTCCACCCGCGACTTCATCGTTGTCTCGGTGATCGGCGGTGTGATCCCGACATTGGTGGTCATGGTGATCACCGTGGGCGTCGCGGCACTCAGCGTGCGCCGCGACTGGGACCTCGACAACGTGGCGGCGCCCGTCGTCACTGCCGCGGGCGACATGATCACGTTGCCCAGCCTGTTCCTCGCCGCACTCCTCGTCGTCGACGCCGCCGACTGGCTGATCACGGTGCTCGCTATTGCTTGCGTGGTTGGCAGCGCGGGTGTGCTCGTGGCCGCGATCCGCAGCCAACTTCCAACGCTCCGGCGCATCGCGCGCGAATCGGTGCCGTTCCTGGTTGCTGCGGGGATCCTCAGCACGTTTGCCGGAGTCGTGATCCAGTCGCGGTTTGACTCATTCTCGAACGAGCCCGCACTGCTCATCGTGATCCCGCCACTGCTGTCGTTGTCGGGATCGCTCGCGGGCATCCTCTCTGCGCGTGTCTCGACCAAGTTGCATCTCGGTCTTGTTCGTCCAGATCGATTCAGTCCGCGACCGGTGGTGGAAGACGTCACGCTCGTCTACGTGATCGCCATGCCGATCTTCCTCGTGCTCGGGATCGCCGCCGACGTGATCGCGGCGGTTGCCGGGATCGCCAGCCCAGGCGTGTTCGAGATGCTCGGGCTCATGATGCTCGCCGGAACGATCGCCACGGCGTTGTCGTGTGTGGTTGCGTACTTCGGCGCGCTCATCACCTATCGGTTGGGCTGGGACCCCGATAACAACGGTATTCCCATGGTGTCGTCAGCCTCAGATTTCCTCGGGGCGGCGTCGCTGATGGTTTCCCTCGCTCTTCTCGGACTGTCATGATTCTTGTGGTGATTCGGGGAGCGAGCGTCCGCGCGGTGGGTATCCTGCTGCGCAGCGAGTGAGCCAAAGGTTATGGACGACAAACCTCCACGAAATCTCAAGGCCATGCTCTCGGAAGCGAAAGACTCCTCCGAGCTGATGGTCGACCTGGCATATGCGGCACTCTTCTTCGCCGATGAGCACATGGCGGCCGAGGTGCACGAGCTCGAAGAGCGCCTGAGCGGTCTCGTTCACGAGATGCGCGAGGTGTGCGTGCTTGCAGCGCGGTCACCCCGCGACGCCGAGCAGATGTCGAGCGTGCTGCACGTGGTCGCGGCGATCGAGCGCGTTGCCAATGCGGCGGAAGACATTGCACGGATCGTCACGCACCGCCTCGGCATACCAGCCGCGCTCGTTGCCGACCTCGCCGCGGCCGAAGAGGTCTCGCACCGCGTGCGCGTTCGTGAGGACTCGAACCTCGCGGGTCGGTCGCTGGCCGACGTGGAGCTCCCGGTCGAGGTGGGTATGCGTGTCGTGGCGATGCGGCGCGGCAAGGAGTGGATCATCGATCCCGACGGCGACGAGGTGCTTCTGCCCGACGACGTGCTCATCCTGCGCGGGCCCGCCGCCGGTATCGGCGAGCTCCGCGAGCTCGCGGGAGCACCGGAATGGCGCCCGCCCACGATCGAAGAAGACCCGACCATCACCGACCTCGATCGGGCGGTGGATGTGCTCGTCGAGATGAAGAACGTGTCGGAGGTCGCCGTTGGCTTGGCGTACTCCGCATTGCTGTTCAACGACCAGAGCCTCGCGGCGGAGGTGACGCACCTCGAAGGCCGCCTCGACGAGATGCGCGAACGGTTGGAGGTCTGGGTGCTCCGCAGTGCGGCCGACGAGGTCGACCCCTCACCGCTGCGCGGGTTGCTGCACCTCGGTGGCGCAGCCGAAGAGCTCGGCGACGCTGCACAGCAGATGGTGTGGCTCGTCGAAGAAGGCGAAGAGATGCACCCGATCCTGCGCATGGCGCTCGGCGACAGCGACGAGGTCATCGCCTGGGTCCCGGT
>CAMDCC010000269.1 GCA_945889545.1 Bifidobacterium breve
GTTCGTCGCTACGCGGACGCTGGCGCCGACCAGCTCACGTTCGGCATGTTGTCCACCACGATGCCGATCGAGATCTGCCTCGAGGCCACCGAGACCTTCGGCAAGCACATCATCCCGATCTTCGACAAGGACCCGCAGCACTCGACGACTCGTCAACGCGAGGAGTTCGTGGCCAAGCGCGGTCCCCGTACGAAGACCGAGCTCAGCGTCGCCGTCGACAAGCTCCCAGTCACCTAGACCTTTGGTCGCCTCCGCAAGCTTCGGCTCCTCCGGCGTTCGGGCTGGCAAAGCCACACCGAACGCCTAGCTCGCCACGAACGTGGGCGCGCTCGACGGTCGGGTCGCGCTCGTTACTGGGGCCAGCCGCGGGATTGGCGCTGGGATCGCGCAACGTCTCGCCGCCGAAGGCGCGTCTGTCGCCATCACGGCGCGCACGATGCACAGCACTCCCGACGCACACCTTCCCGGCTCGCTGGATGAGACCCTCGAGCTGATTCGCGCAGCCGGCGTGCCCGCTGTGGCCGTGGTCGCCGATATCGCGGACGGCGATGACCGCGCTCGGATCGTCCCCGAGGTGGAATCGGCGCTCGGACCGATCGACGTGCTCGTGAACAACGCGGCCGCGGCCATGTACATGCCGAATGCCGAGATCACGCTGAAGCGACGGCGCCTCACCTATGAGATCAACGTGCACGCGCCGATGGATCTCGCCCAGGCGGTGCTTCCCGCGATGATCCGGCGCAAGCAGGGATGGATCGTCAACATCTCGAGCGCGACGTCGAAGCACCCGAAAGGGCCACCCTTCGATCCTGGATTCAAGATGGGCTTCACGACCGGCACGTACGGCTCGTCGAAGGCCGCGCTGGAACGGTTCACCACAGCGCTGGCGGCCGAGCTCTACAACGGCAACATCGCGGTGAACTCGCTCGCTCCGGTCGCCGCGGTTCGCACACCTGGCGCCGACCTGCTCGTGGGCGATGTGATGGACGCCAACCCCAACATCGTGGAACCGCTCGAGCTGTTCGTGGAAGCCGTCGTCGCGCTCGCTACCTGTGATCCGGCCATCACGACCGGACGAATCCTCTCCTCCCGCCCGTTCCTCGCCGAGCTCGGCCGAGAAGTCCGCGCCCTCGACGGCGGTCCGTTCCCGGGCTGACCACGGAATCTTGGGTCAGTCGGAGCGTTCGAGGCGCCAGCCTGTCGCTTCCATCCAGAGTCGGTTCCTTGGGCCGGGGGCGTCGAGATCGCCGGAGTCGTAGGCAACGTCGCCTTGCCAGATCGTGGCCATCCCGGCTCCAGACTTCCCCATGTGCGTCTCGTGGTACTCGGGCTCCCGTGCGTGCGCGTCGGCCATGAGCGCGTCGAGCGATCCGAACTCGCTGAGATAGTGCAGGGTCACCCACGTGGGCGGCGCGAGCTCGATCTCGAGCGCATCCCGACGGGTGAGCGCGTCGGCGGGGCCCATCCACGCTTCCTCATGGATCTCCCCCATGTCGATCGTCACCGCGCCCGCCGGCGCAGGGGCCACGAAGAACCACGTGGCGAACCGCTTCGGCGCCATTCCCGGCGGCGTCCAATGGGAGATGAACGCCAGCGACTCCTCGTCGACGACGAGCGCGGTTTCTTCAACCGCTTCGCGCACAGCAGCACGCCTGGCCGCGGTCTCGATGTCGGGAGCACCCTCGCGGTCGACATCGTCGATGCGACCACCTGGAAACACCCACATACCGCCGAATGCGAGCTTCGAGTTCTTCTTGAGCATCAAGGTCTCGATGCCACTCGACGTCTCCCGGACCAACACCACGGTCGCCGCAGGAATTGCATCGCCCTCGACGCGCTTTCCGTCGCGGAACCAACGCTCGAAGTTCGTAACCTCGCTCATGCGCTGGGCTCGCGCACGTGGAGGCCGCCAGCTTGATAGATCGCGTCGATCACGCGCATGTTGGCGATCGAGTCCGCCGGTGTGGTCGGATACGGCGCACCGTCTTGCACCGCAGCGGCGAATGCCTTGAGCTGGTACCAGTAGGTGGTCTCGCCCTTCACCTTCTCCTTGCGTCGCGCCTTCACGCCTGAACGCGAGTCGGCGGTGCGCAACACCACCTTGTGGAAGTACTGCGGGCCCGTCATGTTCACGATGTCCATCGTGCCGAGCGACCCGGTGACCTTGCCGCGGAGGCTCAGGAGCCGCTTCGACCACATCGCGGTCTCGATGCGGCCCGTGCGACCATCGGCGAACCGCACCTCCGCCGTGGTGGAACGATCGACTTCGGGTTTGGCGCACTTCATCTCGGCCGACACCACCTCGGGTTCCGCGCCAGCCAATGTGCGGAGCTGATGCACCGCGTAGCAACCCGCGTCCATCAGCGCACCGCCGGCGAGGTCGAGCTGCCAACGGATGTCTTTGCCGGTCGGCCCGAAGGGCGGAAGCGGGAAGCACATCCGGGTCTCGATGCGCTGGATCTCACCGAGTTCCCCACTGGCGATGATGTCGAGCAGGCGGGCCACCAGCGGGTGGTAGCGGTAGTGGAACGCCTCCATCACCACGAGGCCCGTGCGCGCGGCGACCACCGCAACCGCCTCGGCTTCCTCGGCGTTCGCAGTGAACGGCTTCTCGCAGAGCACGTGCTTGCCCGCTTCGAGTGCCGCGATGGTCCAACGCCCGTGCAGTCCATTGGGCAGCGGGTTGTAGATCGCTTGGACGTTCGGATCCGCGAGCAGGGCGTCGTAGGTGTCGTACACGGTCGGGATGTCGTGCTTGGCGGCCATCTTCTCGGCACGCGCCCGGTCGCGGGCAGCAATTGCCACGAGCTCGACTTCCGGCACCGTCTTGGCCGGCGTGAGCAGCGCCGACGGCGTGATCCTGGCCGCGCCCAACGTCCCGATCCGCAGAGGTTCTGTCATCCGGCCTCAATCTACGAGCAGGCGAGCGGAACCCGCACAACCCCAGGCCGACACCCACAGCGACCCAGCGAGCGCGACCAGAAATCCGGAGCAGGCGAGCGGAACCCGCACAACCCCAGGCCGATCACCCACAGCGGCCCAGCGAGCGCGACTAGAAATTAGGCTCCCCCCGGGATGTTGAACGGTGTGCGGGTCGTCGAGTGCTCCACAGGCATCGCCGGCGGCTACTGCACGAAGCTGCTCGCCGACGCGGGCGCTGATGTGGTGAAGGTCGAGCCCGCAGGCGGTGATCCGATACGAACCTGGCGCTCGGGTGCACTGTTCGAGTTCCTGCACACGTCGAAGCGATCGATCGTCGGCGCGCCCGACGACACCGACGTGCTCGACCTGTGTGCACGCGCCGACATCGTGGTGGAGAGCGGCCGACCTGGCACCTTCCCCGTCAAGACGCTCTTCGAACGGCGACCCGATCTGGTCATCGCGTCGATCACTCCGTATGGGCAGGACGGCCCGTGGGCGCAGTGGGCGGCAACGGAATTCACGCTCCAGGCGTGGTGCGGCTCAACCAGCTCGCGCGGGCTCCCGGAACAGCCTCCGGTCGCGGCGGGCGGTCGCATCGGCGAGTGGGTCTCGGGTACGTATGCCGCGGTCGGAGCTCTCGCGGCAACGCGCCGCGCGGCGCGTTCTGGAGCCGGGGAGCATGTGGACGTCTCGTGGCTCGAGTGCATGAGCAGCTCGATGAACACGTTCACGTCGGTGTTCGCCGAGCTCTCGGGATGGCCCGAGATGCGCCGCCCTATTCGCACGATTGAGATCCCGTCGATCGAACCGACCGCCGACGGATACGCCTCGTTCACCACGAACTCGGCTCCGCAATGGTCGGCCTTCTTGGTGCTCATCGGACGCGACGACCTCGCCGACGACAAGGATCTTGCGAGCGCGCTCGGCCGGTTCAAGCGCCGCGACGAGGCGCTCGAGCTCATTCGTGCGCACACGACGAAGCACACGACGGCGGAGCTCCTCGAGCTCGCCACTCTTCTGCGTATCCCGTGTGGGCCCGTCGGCAACGCCAAGGTGATCACCACATTCGACCAATTTGTCGAGCGCGGCACGTTCGTGCCCAACCCGAGCGGACGGTTCGTGCAGCCGCGCGTGCCGTATCGCATCTCCGGCCTGTCGTCGCGCCCCTTCGAACTCGCGCCCGAGCTCGATCAACACGCCAACACCATCGACTGGCCACCGCACTCTCAACCCGAACTCAACCCTCAATCCCTCGTTCTGGAGAGCCACGACCCCGGAAACCGGGGCGCTGGCTCTCCAGAACGAGGGGGTG
>CAMDCC010000270.1 GCA_945889545.1 Bifidobacterium breve
ACAGCCCTTCGCGTACCCTTCATGCATGCCAACGACGCGTCTCGTGATCATTGGCGGCGGTCCCGCCGGGAACACGTGCGCCACGGTGGCGGCAACGCTCGGCGCCGAGGTCACCCTGGTCGAGCGGGAGATCGTCGGCGGCGCCGCGCACCTCTGGGACTGCATCCCGTCGAAGGCGCTCATTGCTACCGGGGGTGAGCTCAGCGAACTGCGCCGAGCGCCAGAGATGGGGCTGCGAGCCGAAGGCACGCTCGATGTCCAAGCGTTGAAGCTGAGGATCAGCTCGATCCAGGAGCACCTGCATGGGTCGTTGACCGAGCGTCTCAGCTCCCAGGGCGTGCGCCTGCTCTCGGGGACCGCCCGCTTCAAGGACGATCACACCGTCGTGGTGGAGACCGAGGCTCCCTCGGGCGGGGGACTCGTTGAGCTCGAAGCCGACTACGTGGTCATCGCCACTGGTTCGCGACCTCGCGTTCCCGACTTTGCGAAGGTCGACGGCGAGCGGATCCTCACCACCCGCGACTGCTACCCGCCGCCCGAGATCCCGGAGCACGCGATCGTGATCGGCTCTGGTGTCACCGGTGTCGAGTTCACCCACATGTTCGACTCGCTGGGCTCGAAGGTCACGTTGCTTGTCTCGCGTCAGCAGGTGCTGCCGATCAAGGACGCGGAGGTCGCGTCGGTACTCGAGGAAGCGTTCCTCGAGCGCGGAGTCGCCTTGCTCAAGGGTGCGCGGGCATCGGGAATCGAACGCGACGGCGACATTGTGCGCGTGCGTTGCGAAGACGGGCGTGTGATCGAAGGAACGCATGCGATCCTCGCGGTGGGTTCGGTGCCCAGCACCGAAGGTCTCGGCCTCTCTGAGATCGGTGTCGAGCTCGACGATGCCGGCTATGTCGTGGTGAACCACAACTGCCTGTCGAGTCAGAAGCACATCTACGCGATCGGCGACGTCTCGGGAAAGCTGCCGCTGTCGTCGGTAGCTGCGATGCAGGGTCGAAAGATCGCCGAGCACCTCATGGGGATGCACAACCGTCCGCATCGCAACCTCGACTACGACAAGGCCGCGTCGGCGGTGTTCACCGAGCCCGAGATCGCCGACGTGGGGCTCGCGGAGGCCGAGGCGTTCGCGTCTGGTCGAAAGATCCGTGTCACGAAGGTGCCGTTCACGGCCAACGCCAAGGCGCTGATCAAGGGCGACCCGCGCGGCTTCGTGAAGATCGTGTCCGACCCAGCAACCGGCGTGGTCCTCGGCGGATCGATCGTGGGTGGCAACGCCGCCGAGCTCATCGGTGTGATCGCACTCGCGGTGACGGCAGGACTCACGGTCACCGACATCGTCGACTCGCTGCTCGTGCACCCCACGCTCAGCGAGTCGCTCGCCGACGCCGCCTCCTGAACCTTTGTCTCGCTCGCGCTACCCGATGACCAGGAGCACATCGCCGGGGCCGACGGTGTCGCCGGGGCTAACCCGGATCTCCTTGACCGTGCCCGCGCCCAACGCGTTGATGTGGTTCTCCATCTTCATGGCTTCGAGCACGAGGAGCTCCTGACCGGCCTCCACCTCGTCGCCTTCGGTCACGAGCACCTTCACGATCGTGCCTTGCATCGGCGCGCTGATCACGCCGTCGCCGGCACCGCCCGAGCTCCCCGACGCTGCCGGTCGCGGACGGGCCGTGCGTCGAGCGGCACTCCCACCACCGCCGCTCGGCATGTCGGGCAGCCACAAGCGCACGGAGAAACGCTTGCCGTTCACCTCGACGGGAACCGTGCGTTCGACGAGCGGGGCGGCGGCCTCTTCGCCCTCGGCTGCCGCGGCGGCGACGGGCGCATCAGATGACGGGGCAAACAACGTGGCGTCGAACTCGTCTTCTACCCACTTGGTGGAGTGGGTGCTGGCAGCCCACACGCTGTCGGCAAGGAGCGCCACATGCGCGGGGGTGGTGGTGTGAACACCCTCGACCACGAGCTCGCGCAGTGCGCGCAACATCCGCTCGGTTGCCTGCGCGCGGTCGGGCGCCCACACGATGAGCTTGCCGATGAGGTTGTCGTAGTACTGCGAGATCGTGTCGCCCTCTTCGTAGCCGCCGTCCCAGCGCACGCCGGGACCGCTCGGCACTCGGAGGCGCGTGAGTGTGCCCGGCGACGGCAAGAAGCCCGTCGCAGGGTTTTCGGCGTTGATCCGGCACTCGATGGCGTGGCCGTGCCGTTCGACCGACTTCTGGGTAAACGACAACGGCTCCCCGCTCGCGACGCGGATCTGCTCGGCCACGAGGTCGAGGCGCGTGACCTCTTCGGTCACGCAGTGCTCGACCTGCAAACGCGTGTTCATCTCGAGGAACCAGAACTCCTCGTCCTGGTAGAGCATCTCGACGGTGCCGGCGTTCACATAGCCGCACCCTTTCGCCACCTTCACGGCCGCCTCACCCATGGCGGCGCGAGTGGCGTCGGGGAGTCCGGCGGCCGGCATCTCCTCGATCAGCTTCTGGTGGCGCCGCTGCGTGGAGCAGTCGCGCTCACCCAACCAGACGCCGTTGCCGTGCGTGTCGCAGAACACCTGCATCTCGATGTGTCGCGGCCGGGTGAGGTAGCGCTCGAGGTATGCCTCGGGCCGTCCGAAGTACGCGGTGGCTTCACGGGTTGCCGACTCGAACGCGCCTTCGGCTTCGTCGGCGCGGTTCACGATCTTCATGCCCCGGCCACCACCGCCGAAGGCGGCCTTGATGGCCACCGGCCAGCCGAACTCCTCGCCGAAGGCGACGATGTCGTCGACGCCAGTGATCGGTTCGAGCGTGCCGGGTACCGACGTGACACCGGAGGCGGCGGCTGCTTTACGCGAAGAGATCTTGTCGCCCATCACATCGATCGCTTCGGGGGGTGGGCCGATCCAGGTGATGCCGGCGTTGGTGATCGCACGCGCGAAGTCGGCGTTCTCGGAGAAGAACCCGTAGCCGGGGTGCACCGCGTCGGCGCCGCTGGCCGCCGCGATCTCGAGCACCCGCTCGGTGTTGAGGTAGCTCTCGGCCGCGGTCTGGCCGCCGAGGCCGTGCGCCTCATCGGCATAGCGGGTGTGCAGGGCGTCGCGGTCGAGGTCGGAATACACCGCCACCGTGGTGATGCCGAGCTCGCGACAGGTCCGCATGACGCGCAC
This sequence comes from Bifidobacterium breve, assembly GCA_945889545.1. GTDB lineage: Bacteria > Actinomycetota > Acidimicrobiia > IMCC26256 > PALSA-555 > SHVJ01. The sequence continues at coordinate 3,152 of CAMDCC010000270.1, forward strand.
CGCGATCTCCCCGCGGTTGGCGATGAGGATCTTCGAAAGCACGGCAGCCCCTGAATGGTCGAACAGCGAGGTCGTATCCTACGGGTTGTGGGTGGGCGGTTTGAGGGTGGGCGGTTTGATGGTGGGCGGTTTGATGGTGGGCGGGTCGTGAGTGGGCGGGCAGTGGGTGACGAACCCGCCAGCCGGCGGGGACGCTGGCATATCCGGCGCTTGGACATCATCGACTCCACCAACCGCTGGCTCCTCGACGTTGCACGGGCTGGCGCCTCGGACGGGCTCGTGGTGGTGGCCGATCACCAGACCGCCGGCCGTGGTCGGCGCGGCCGCACATGGAGCGCACCACCGGGCTCGTCGTTGCTCGTCTCGGTACTGGTCCGGCCGCGCCTCGACATCGGGCGTGCGCACGTGCTCACGATGGCGGCCGGACTCGCGCTGCGCGCCGCGGTCGAGCGGGCCGCGGGCGTGCATGCCGGCCTGAAGTGGCCGAACGATCTCGTAGTGAATGATCGCAAGCTCGCAGGACTGCTCGCCGAGACCGATCTCTCAGCCAACGGCGAGCTGTCCGCCGTGGTGATCGGCGTCGGCTGCAACATCGAATGGCGTGACTTCCCGCCGGAGCTGGCCGAGGGCGCAACGGCGTGCAACCTCGAGGCGGGCCGGTCGGTCGATCGCGCCGACGTGCTGGACGCGTTCCTCGATGATCTCGCGTTGCGTCTCGATGATCTCGACGCGGTACCCGATGCATACCGCAGCGCGCTCGCAACACTCGGCCGGCGCGTGCGCGTCGACCTCGGGGCTCGGGTGCTGGAAGGGACCGCAACCGACATCGATGAGTTCGGCCAGCTGCTCGTCACCACCGACGACGGCACAACCGAAGTCGTAGCCGTCGGCGACGTCGTCCACCTCCGTGACGCCTAACCCCGTTCCATCTCCGTTCCAGGCTCGTTTCGGGGCAACGCAGCGCCCCTTGAGGGAGGCGCGATTGCCCCGAAACGGGTATGACGGCGTTAGGGGTTGGGGTTCGACGCGACGAGGGCGGTGAACGCGTCGGCGAGCTGCTGGGTGACGG
>CAMDCC010000271.1 GCA_945889545.1 Bifidobacterium breve
CGACGACAGCGCGCCGGTCTGGGCTGGCACCGCGCGCGGTGAGCTCTTGGTCCAGGCGTGCGACGCGTGTGGTCGGTGGCGGTTCCCGCCGCGTCCGATGTGCCCGCATTGCCGCTCGGTGGAGACGAAGTGGGAAGCCGCGTCGGGCCACGCGACTGTGTGGTCGGACGTGGTCCCGCATCCACCGCTGCTCCCCGCGTACGCGGAGCTCTCGCCGTACAACGTGATCGTGGTTGCGCTCGACGAGGACCCGAAGATTCGCATGGTCGGCAACCTGCTCGCATCACCCGAGGGTGCAATCAACGAGATCGACCCCGCGACGATCCAGATCGGCGAGAAGGTGCGGGTCGTCTTCCAGCAGATCGACGACGTCGCCCTCCCCCGCTGGGTCCGGACCTAAAGACAGTCGCGGAAAGTACGGAGCCCGGTCCTTGCGGACCGGGCTCCGAATACACCGGGGCTGGCGACGGGACGGGGGGAGACCCGCCGCGCCACCGGCGTAGATCTGGCTGATAGATCTGGCTGATAGATCTGGCTGATAGATCTGTGGTTCAGGCCGCCTTGCGCTCGATCGCCTCTGGCAGACCTGTTCGGAGGTCGGCCAGCGTGCGCTCCCAGCGCAGCTGTCGGGCGATCCACGCAAGCGCCTTGTCACGCTCCTGGGTCTTCGACATGGTTGCCTCCTTTGGATGACTCGGCTTCGGATGACTCGACTTCGATCATCTGGGTGCATACGCACTCGATGTATTGACATTGAGAGCATCTACTCATAGTGTAGGTGCTGTCAAGTTTAGTGACACACGTCACACTCAACACCAGGACTGGTCCGTTGGAGACCATGGCTGAGATCACGACTCCCCCGACCATCCAGCCCGAGAGCCAGACTGGGCTCCAGACTGGGCTGCGGATCGACGACCTCGCCCAGCGTGCCGGGCTGACGGTCGACACCATCCGCTATTACCACCGCGAGGGCCTCCTCCAGCCCGCCGAGCGCTGCGGCCGCAACAACGTGTTCGGCCCTGAGCACCTCGAGCGCCTCGAGCGCATCAAGGCGCTCCAGGGCCGCCGCTTCTCGCTCGCCGCGATCCGGGCACTGCTCGACGAACGTCGCGAGTCGCTCGTGGACGGGATCTTCGCCGATGTTGGCGGCCGCTCGTACACACTCGACGAGCTCGTGGAGCGCTCCGGGATCGACCTCGACCTCGTCGAGGCGCTTCGCGCGGGCGGCCTGCTCCGTGACCCGGTTGAGTACGGCCGCGACGCCTACGACGGTGACGACCTCGACCTGTTGCGCACGATGGCCGAGCTCCACGCGCTCGGCCTCCCTCCGCAAGCCCTCGTAGAGCTCGGGCGCATCTACGCCGACGGCATCGAGGCGACCCAGCGCCAGGTCATCGAGCTCTTCGCCACCGGAGGCGACCTGCCGTGGTCAGAGGCCGAGCTGATCGCGTTCCAGGATGACGCGGCAAACGCCGCGACCGAGATCCTCCCGAAGGCGCGTCAACTCGTCGACTATCTCCACCACCGCACGATCCAGCGCCTCACCCTCGGCGCCATCGAACACGGCGTCGACACTGCTACGCCTTAGTCGTCGAGGTGCCAGATGCGCGCGGCGTTGCCGCCGGCGATCTTGGCCTTCTCCTCCGGAGCGATGTGGCCCATCGTCTCTTCGATGACCTTGCGTGAGTACGGCCAGTCGTTGCCGTGGTGCGGGTAGTCGCTCGACCACATGATGTTGTCGAGGCCGGCCGCGTAGCGCAGCGCGATCCCCGAACGGTCGGTGATGAACGACGCCGCGTTGTTGCGGTACCAGTAGAACGACGGCGGGTTCTTGATCGGCAGGTCACCCCACACCCGGTTGCGCCAGTAGCGGTCATCGACCGACTCGATGAGGTGCGGGATCCAGCCGACGCCCGTCTCGATCCAGCAGATCTGGAGCTCCGGAAAGCGCTCGTAGACGCCCGTGAAGATCATCGAGGTGATCGCGCCGCACGTCATTGAGAACACGCTGCTCATGCCGCCGATCGCCTTGGCCCGGGTTGCCTCGCTGGCCATGTCGTAGAGCTGGTTACCAGCCTTCTCCGCCGCCTTGCGCTGGGCGGCGCGCGCCTTGCGACTCACGATGTTGATGTGGATCGACACCGGCATGCCTTCGTCGCACGCGGCGGCCCAGAACGGGTCGTCGTCTTGCGAGAGGCTCTCGCCGCCTGACGGCCAGTTCGAGATGATCACGCCCTTGGCGCCGCGCGCCTTGGCCTTGCGGAGCCCATCGATCGCGGTGTCGATGCCGATCGAAGGGATCTGCGCGAGCCCGACCAGCCGAGTGGGGTCTGGCGCGCAGAACTCGTCGAACAGGAAGTTGTTGTACGCCTCGATGCCGGCGAGCACGAAGTCGTCGTCATCATCACCGAGGAAGTGTCCGACCGTACGCTGCGGCGGGAAGAGCAGCTCGGCCCATACGCCGTCGATGTCCATGTCCTTGAGCCGCTCGGCACCGTTGTAACAACCAGTGCGCGCTTCTTCGTACGTGACGCCGAACCACTTGAACTCGTCGAACGGCCGACCTGGGGTCGACACGAGCCCGATCGGGTCGGGGGTTCCGCCCGCATGCATCCACGCGTCGCCCCCCTCGTGATCCTTCACGAGCTTGGGCGCCTTCTCCTGGTACTTCTCGGGCAGCCAGTTCTTCCAGATGTCCGGTGGCTCGAGGATGTGGCAGTCGGCGTCGACAACGCGGAGCTCGGGCATGGTCTCCCCTTGTTCAGCTGGGTCGGCCTCTCGGTGGCCGCAAGAAGCCCAAGGGTACGCTGACACTGGCGTCAGGGAACAACCGACGGGAGCGCAAAGTCGATGGCAACGTTGCTGGAGGGCGTGAAGGTCCTCGACCTTGCCGGTGAGTCAGGGGCGATCGCCGGGCGGGTGCTCGGCGATCTCGGCGCCGAAGTCATCCTGGTGGAGCAACCGGGCGGCAGCCCCCAGCGGGCGCGACCCAACCGCTTCCGCGCCTGGGCGGCAGGGAAGGCCAGCGTCGAGGTCTCCGGCCCCGACGACCCCGTGCTCGATGACCTCTTCGCGTCGGCTCACGTGGTCATCGACACCCCAAACGCCCCCGACGCGCTGACCATCGACCCAAGCCGCGCTCCACACGCCGTCTGGGTGAGCATCACGCCGTTCGGACTCACCGGCCCCCGAGCCGACTGGCGCGCGTCTGACCTCGGTGTGCTCGCCGCGAGCGGGAACATGTACGCAACCGGCCACCCCGATCGCCCGCCGGTGCGGTGCACCGAGCCTTCCGGCTATGCACATAGCGGCGGCGAGGCCGCGTTCGCGGTGTTGAGCGCGTTGTGGACCGGAGCACCGCAGCATGTCGATCTCTCGATGCAAGAGGTCACCGACATCGCGAACATGACCCAACCCGCGCGCTACGAACGCACGCCATATCGCGGGAGCAGAGGCGGTGCCAACATCGGGCGCTCACGCGAGATCTGGCGCGCGAAGGACGGCTGGGTCTCGTTCGGACTACGCGGCGGCAAGGCGCGCATCCCCAGCCTCCAGATCATCACCAAGGCAGTTCGCGATGACGGCCTCGATGCGTCCGCACTCGAGGCGCAGGACTGGTCGACGTGGGCGATCGAAGAGGTACCCGAGGAGACGCTGCGCGCGGTCGAGGCGACCGTGGGCGCGTACTTCGAGCGTCACACCATGCAGGAGCTCTACGACATCGCCTGCGAGACGAACCTGATGCTCGCCCCGGCGAACTCTCCGCGCGAGATCCTCGCGAGCAAGCAGCTCGCCGCCCGCGGCTTCTTCGCACCGCTCGGCGACGCCAAGCAGTTCCCGGTCTCGTTCGTGCAAGTCCGCTCCCACGACAACACCTTCGACCAGGTTTCGCCCCGAGGTCCTGCGCCGGACCTGGGGTCCACCGTCAAGGCAGCAGCCCGAAGCGCGTTGCCGGCATCCGCACACTGGTCACCAGGAAAGCCGGCGTGGAGTGGCGTCAAGATCATCGAGTTCGGGTCGGGCGCGGCGGGGCCAATCGCGACTCGGTACTTCGTGGAGCACGGCGCCACCGTGCTGCGCGTGGAGTCGCGGGTGCGACCCGATTTCTTGCGCATGATGGCGATCGGGCCGAAGAACCCGCTTGGCGTTGAGGGTTCCGAGATGTACGACGGCTTGAACGTCGGCAAGCGCAACGTGACGCTCAACCTCAAGCATCC
>CAMDCC010000272.1 GCA_945889545.1 Bifidobacterium breve
AGGGTCATCGGCTGACGCGCGATTCGAACGACTCGCTCTTCCAACGGTTGGCGCAGCGCGTCGAGCGCACGCGGCGGGAACTCCCCGAGCTCGTCGAGGAACAGCACGCCTCCAGAAGCCAACGTGACTTCACCGGGATGTGGCCGGCCGGCGCCACCGCCGACGAGGGCGGCGACCGACGCCGTGTGGTGCGGCGCGCGCACCGGAGGACGCCGGAGCAGACCGCGGGGCGCGTGACCGGCCACGGAGTGGATACGCGTCGCTTCGAACGCTTCGTCGTCGTCCAGAGGCGGCAGGATCGTCGCGAGCCTGCGAGCGAGCATCGTCTTGCCCGCGCCGGGTGGCCCGGTGAGCAGCAGATGGTGATGCCCGGCGGCCGCGACTTCGAGCGCTCGCCGAGCCCAGGTGAGGCCGCGCACGTCGGCAAGGTCGAGTGGCTCGTCTTCGAAGGGATCGTCGTCGCGCGACGGTGCCGGCGGCGGCGGATCGGGCCACGCGGCTTCGCCTTTGAGGCAGTCGCGCAGCTCACCGAGCGTGCGGGCAACGCGCACGTGCATCCCACGCGCGAGCGCGGCTTCGGCGGCGTCGACCTCGGGCACGATGACCGTCGTGATGCCCGTGCGTCTGACCGCGTCGACGAACGCCAGCGTGCCCGGCACGGGGCGCACTGATCCGTCGAGCCCGAGCTCGCCGATCACGCCCACGCCGTCGAGCACGCCGGCGGGGAGCTCGTCAGCAGCGAGGAGGAGCCCCAATGCGACCGCGAGCTCGAGCCCAGCACCGCTCTTGCGCACGTTGCCCGGCGCGAGGTTCACCGTGATGCGTTGCTGGGGCCACGGCAGGCCCGACGACAACATCGCGGCGCGCACGCGCTCTCGAGACTCGCGCACGGCCGTGTCGGGCAGCCCGACCACGTGATACGCGGGCAAGCCCTGCGACACGTGCACCTCGACGATGACGATCTGGCCCTCGACACCGAGCAGTGTTGCGCTGACAACCGACGCGAGCACCGCGACCTCCCACCTTCGACCCGCGCCAGAGCGCGGGATCAGCAATCGGGGAAGGCAATGACCGGCCGTGACCGCGACCGTTTCGGTGTCCAGGGACCATACGGCGGGGGTATGACAGGCGCTGAGAGGGTCAAACAATGCGGCGCCGGAGCGCAGCGGAGGCGCTCGCCAGCGAGCGAACGGCCGCGGACGGGGTATCCCCGGCCGCAGTTGAGCGAGTGAGTCATGTGGGTGGTGGGAAAGGTCACGTTGGGTGGCTACCGTTTGCGCATGCCCTGGGATTCCGACGGCTTTCTCGCCACGCTCGGCGGCAGCAGCCCGCACACGCAGCGGGCCTATGGGCATGATGTTCGGGAGTTCGTGGCCTGGGCCGAGCGGGGCGGCTGTCCGGAGCCGGCCGACGTCGATCGTCGAGCGCTGCGGCGCTACCTCGCCTACCTCGGCACCCGCGAGTTCGCCCGGCGTTCGGTGTCGCGCAAGGCCGCCGCCGTGCGTGCCTACCTCCGTTACCTCCACCGAGGTGGCGTGCTGCCCACCGACCCGGGCCGGGCGCTGCGGGCCCCGAGGGGCGACGCCCGGCTGCCGCGGGTCCCGCGCCGTGAGGAGGCCGCCGCGCTGCTCGACGCGGCCGGCGACGAGGTCGACGTCACCAGCGAGCTCGACGACCCGATCGCGCTCGCCCTCGCCCGGCGCGACCTCGCAGTGCTCGAGGTTCTCTATGGCGCCGGACTGCGCGTGAGTGAGTGCTGCGGGCTGGCTATCGCCGACTGTGACCTCAAAGCCGGGTTGGTCACGGTGCTCGGCAAGGGCGGTCGCGTCCGTCGGGTACCGATTGGTGAACCCGCGCGCGATGCCGTCAGCGATTGGCTCGCACACGGTCGATCGGTACTCGCGACGCCCGACTCACCGCCGCAGTCTGTGTTCCTCGCTCGGCGGGGCGGCGAGCTGTCGACGCGGGAGGCGCACCGCATCGTGGCGGCCCAGCCCACCTCGTCGCGCGACAGCCTGCATCCGCACGCGCTCCGTCACGCGTACGCCACGCATCTCCTCGAAGGAGGTGCCGATCTCCGTGTCGTGCAGGAGCTGCTGGGCCATGCCGATCTGGCGACCACCCAGAGCTACACTCATGTCACCCGCGACCGGCTCCGTTCGGTCTACGACGAGAGCCATCCCCGGGCCTGACGACCCCGAGCTCAAAGCCCTCGTCGACGGCCTCTGGGGCGACTACAAGACCAACGGCACGATCGAAGCGCGGGAGCGGTTGATCATCCACTACTCGCCGCTCGTGAAGTTCGTGGCTGGCCGCGTCGCATCCGGGCTTCCGCAGAACGTCGAGCAGACCGACCTCGTGAGCTACGGGATCTTCGGTCTCATCGACGCGATCGACAAGTTCGAGCCTGAACGCGGCTTCAAGTTCGAGACGTACGCCATCGCCCGCATCAAGGGCGCGATCATCGATGAGCTCCGGTCGATCGACTGGGTGCCGCGCTCGGTACGGGCCAAGGCGCGTGCGGTGGAACGTGCGTACTCCGAGCTCGAGAACGAGCTCCTTCGCAACCCCAACGACGGTGAGGTGGCCGCGAAGCTCGGGATGACCGAAGACGAGCTCGGCGCCATGCTCTCGCAGATCTCGTTCACCGGCTTGGTTGCGCTCGACGAGCTCATCGGTGGAGGCGGCAACGGCGACCGCGGCGGCTCGTCGACCCTCGGCGACACGATCTCCGATCGCCAGCACGACCCGGTCGAGGCGTTCGAGGTCGACGAGATGAAGCACCTGCTCGCCGACCTCATCAACCGCATGCCCGACCGCGAGCGGCTCGTGCTCACGCTCTATTACTACGAAGCGCTCACGCTGGCCGAGATCGGTCAGGTGCTCGGTGTCACCGAGAGTCGCGTGTGCCAGATCCACACCAAGGCGGTCCTCCAGCTCCGAGGCCGGTTGGCCGATCCCGCGTAGCTCGCCTCGCCTGACGACTGGCTGACGGGCGGCAGCGGGCGAAACAAAACCTCCCGTAGGCCTTCCCTCGCGTGACGCGCACCGGTAGGGTGCGCCGCACTTTCCTCCGGCTTCCCCGCCGTGCTGTATCCCCCGGGGAGACCGATGTCATCGCCTCGCACTCCGGGCCGGCGAACGCGTTCGTTGCTTGGCAACGCGGTCGTTGCGCTCCTTGTCATCACGTTGCTGGTTGCTGCGCTGCCGGTTCCACCGGCGAGCGCCGGCTCGTCAACCTGGACGAAGCCCGTGCCGGGCAGCCTCGTTCGGCCGTACCGCGAGCCGCTTGCTCAGTTCGCCTCGGGGCACCGCGGTGTCGACTACGCGGCACCCGCAGGCACGCCAGTGCGCGCGGCGAACGCGGGCACCGTCACGTTCGCGGGCACGGTTGGCGGTGAGCAGCATGTGGTTGTCGCCCACGCAGGTGGCATCCGCACCACGTACTCGTATCTCGCGAGCGTCGACGTGCCGGTAGGAGCGCGGGTTGCTCGTGGCGCCGTGCTCGGCACCGCGGGCGGCTCGGGGTCGGGCCACGGTCGCGGCGTCGTGCACTTTGGTGCGCGCGTCGGGAGTCGCTACTTCGATCCAATGCTTTTGTTCGAACCCACCGATCTCACGAAGCTCGTTCATCTCGCTCCAACCGACACTGCGCAAGCTTCCGACGAGGAGCTGTTGAGGTTGGTGGTACACGAGGAATCCGACGACGCCTGTGGCGGCGGTCTCTTGGAGATCGTGTGTGATATCGGCGGGGCGATCGGCGATGTCGCCGAAGCAACCTGGGATGAGATCGAGGTCGCGATCGACCTCGGGATCGCCGCGTTACGCGCGGTGGCCGACATCGCAAGCGAGTTGGTCGATCGGGTCGAGAGCATCGTCCGCGATGTGTTGCGCACGCTACGCGACGTTGCCAACGACGTCGCCGGTGCAGTCGAGGCACTTGCCGCCAAGATCGCCAACGGTGCTGTTGCAGTGTTCAACGCAGTCGTCGAGGCTGGGTTGGAGCTGTATGAGCAGCTCACGTCGTGCCCTCAGCCACCGCCCAAGGCTCACTCGTTGGGCTCGGGCAACCAAGCGATCGCGGTCGGAGGCCTCGGGAGCTGGCGCCGCCGTCAGCCAACAGACCGCCACGGCGACGCCTACGACGAGAAGTTCCAGACACGCTGGCGGATGCTCGGCTACCAGCGCGACGAG
>CAMDCC010000273.1 GCA_945889545.1 Bifidobacterium breve
CGCGCTGCTGACGCACCCCGAGACGTTGGCGCGTGTCGTCGCCGATCGCGATCTGATTCCCGCAGTCATCGAGGAGACCCTCCGCTGGGAGACGTCGGTCACGATCGTCACCCGAAACGCGACCACCGATACCGAGATCGCAGGCTGCCCGATCCCCAACGGATCCGCGCTCATGCTCATGACGTCGTCGGCCAATCGCGACGAGCTGCACTACGACCGCGCCGATGAGTGGGACATCGACCGCGCGCCCGAGAACCACCTCTTCTTCGGTACCGGCCATCATCAGTGCCTGGGAATGCACCTCGCCCGTCTCGAGCTGCGCATCGGCCTCAACGCGGTGCTCGACCGTTTGCCCAACCTCTGCCTGGACCCCGATGCCCCGCCACCGGCGATCGAAGGCTTCGCGTTCCGGAGCCCTCCGTCCATCCCCGTGGTCTTCGACGCGGCATGAGCGAATCCGAACCACAGCACGGGGAACGGGAAAGAGGAATCGGTTTTACGTCCGAGCTCGGGCTCAACATGGAACTCGCGGGCGACACGTTGGTCGGGCATGCCGAGGTGGTCCCGCAGCTCTGCATTCCCGAAGCCGGAGTGCTCCGACCGTCGGTGCTCCTCGCATGGGCCGACTCCCTGTGCGGATCACTCGCAACCGAGCAGACGCTGCCGCAGGTGTGCATGACCGTTGACCTCAACGTGCGTGTCATCCACCCGATCCCCGCAGGCGTAAACGTCCGGGGGACGGGCCGCATCCTCAAGACCGGTCGCGTGCTCACGTTCACTGAAGCAACGTTCACCGTCGACGGGAGCGACGAGCCCGCCGTCTTCGTGCTGGGAACGTTCGTGGCTTCGCCTCGGCCCGGTGATGTGGCGGATTCATTCGTGACCCAAGTGACCAGGGGCAGCAAGGAGCGTCGGCGCAATGCGACGCCGCTCGTGCCGATCACCGAGATCCTCGCGGCTCGCGAGATCGGGCCCGGCGTGATGGAAGCCGACCGCAATCCCCGCCTCCTCAACTGGGTCGACACGATCCAGGGAGGCGCGGTCGCGCTCATCGCGGAGGAAGCCGCGCTGAGTCTTCCTGGCGCGTCGGTACCGACCGAGCTCGAGGTGCGCTACCTACGGACCGTGCGGATCGGGCCGATGCGCGCCACCGCGCACGCCGTCGGATCGTTCACGCGGGTAGAGGTGGTGGACGTCGGCAACGACGACCGCCTCGCGGCCATCGCGGTGTTGCGGAGCTAGGCAGCCCTTACGACACCTTGCCGAGTGCGGCGTCGTACTCCGACCGCTCGCGCGGAGTGCCGATGCCCTCGGACTCGAACGCCTCGACCACCTTGCCTGCCTTGTCGATCACAAACGTTGCGCGGGTCGCGCATCCCAGCGCATCGTTGAACACGCCGTAGGTCTTGGCCACCTCGCCGTGGGGCCAGAAGTCGCTGAGCACCGGGAAGTCGAACCCTTCCTGCTCGCCCCACATCTTCTGCGCGTGCCGCGAGTCGCACGAGACGGCGATCACCTGCGTCTCGGCGTTGGCGAAGCTCTTCGGGTTGTCACGGATGTCGCACAGCTCGCCCTTGCAGATGCCACTGAAGGTGAACGGATAGAACACGAGCGCGACGTTCTTGGAGCCGCGGAAGCTGGAGAGCGTGACTTCGTTGCCCTCGGGGTCCTTCAACGTGAAATCGGGCGCCTCGTCACCGACGGCGATGGCCATGGGGTCCTCCTGGAGATCTCTGATCCACTGAACCCTAGGGCTCAAGCGCCGTCGGGTTCCGGTTCGAGTCCGAAGCGTTCGATGTAGGGCGCGAACTCACGACGGACGGTGGCGGGGTCGACCCCGAACTCCTCGGGGGCGTAGCGATGGATGCCGTCCTTACCCTTCGGGTGGTCGGCGATGTACTCGCGCATGGCCGCGGCACCCTCGTCCGACATCGGGAGGTCGAGCGCGTCGTAGATCTTCTCGATCTCGGCGAACTGATCGGCGACGAAGTCGGAGAAGTACATGTCGTAGAACACCGCGTCCGGATACTCGCGGGCCGCGCGCACCGCCATTGAGCGTTCGAGCACCATCTTCAGGCGCGCGGTCCAGTCGGCCGCGATCTCGATCGGGTCGACGTCATCGCTGCCCGCCGAGCGCACCAGCGCGGTGAGGCTGGCGTACGAGGTCATCGACTTCACCGGGTCGCGATGCGTGAACACGATGCGGGCGTCGGGGTACTCGGCCAGCAGCTGCTCGAGCCCCCACATGTGTCCGCCGGTTTTGAGCATCCAGCGGTCGCCGGGCTTGTGCCACCACAGGTGCTGGAGCTGACGGCGATGGAACGCGTACACCGCCGACCAGTCGGCGCCGGTGTCGACCCAATCCTGGTACGAGGGCACACGGAACTGGTTGTGGAAGAGCGCGGTGCACATTGCTTCGCCCATCATCACGACGCACTCCTGCGAGAGCGTGGCGCCCATCGGATGCATCGCCGCGAACAGGTTCGATCGCTCGTCGCCACTCGGAATCGTCGCTTGACACGCGGCCACGCGCGGATCGTCGTTGCCGATCGACGCCTCGGGTGGCGGCGACGGGAACATCAGCTCCCAGGTGAGCGGCGCGCGGTTCGCGGGATCCTGGTTGAGGATGTCGTGCAGGATCGTGGTGCCGGTTCGGGGCAGTCCCACGATGAACACGGGCTTGACCACCTCGACGGTTGCGATCTCGGGGTACTGCTCGCGGTCGTGTACGTAGTGGAGGCGATTGACGACGTGCAGCAGCACCCGCTCCTCGGCGATGAAGCGACCGATGTCGTTGAGACGCGCCTCGGTGTTCAGCGAGTCGACGAAAAGGTCCATCCCTTCGAGGAACTGTCCGGTCCCGAGATCTGTGAGACCACCGGCGCGCTCCTGACCCTTGGCGAGGAGCACATCGCGGTCGAAGGGCGGAGTCACGGCGACAGGTCTAGCCTGCCGTCCTATGACTGATGCAAACGAAGTTGTCAGCGTGGAGCGGGTCATTCCTGCCCCACCGGAGAAGATCTTTGATCTCCTTGCCGATCCTGCTCGTCACCGCGAGATTGACGGGTCGGGCACGGTGCGCGATCCGTCGGAGAAGTCGGAGCGGCTCAAGCTTGGCTCCACCTTCGACATGAAGATGAAGATGGGGATCCCGTACACGATGAGGAACACGGTCGTTGAGTTCGAGGAGAACCGAAAGATCGCATGGCAGCCGCGGCCGAAGCGCTTCAAGAAGTTTGGCGGCCGTATCTGGCGGTACGAGCTCGAGCCGGTCGAGGGTGCGACCTTGGTGCGCGAGTCCTGGGACATCTCCCAGGAGACCGGCATGAAGAGTCTGGTGGCCAAGGGCGGGAGCCACGCAGCGAAGAACATGGAGAAGACCCTCGAGCGCATCGAGGAAATAGTCACCAGGTGAGCGAGGCCACGGCACCGCGCTTGGACGGCAAGATTGCGATTGTCACCGGCTCCTCGCGTGGCATCGGTCGCGGGCTCGCGATCGGGCTCGCCGAATTGGGCGCGTCGGTGGTGTGCGCGGCGCGTACGGAGACGACGAGTCCTGACGGGCTCGGTGGCACGATCCACGAAACTGTTGAAGCGATTCGCGCGGCCGGCGGCACTGCGGTCGCGCAGCGTTGCGACATCGGCAGCGAGGACGATCTCCACGCACTGATCGAGGCCGCGGTCACCGGGTTCGGTGGCCTCGACGTGCTCGTGAACAACGCGATGACCGAGGTGCGGGCCGCGTTCGTCGACAGCGCCCCGGAACAGTGGGATGAGTCGATGCGCGTCAACGTGCGTAGCCTCTACGTGAGCACGAAGGCCGCCGTCGAGCCGATGCGCAAGCGAGGCGGCGGAAGCATCATCAACATCTCGTCCGGCGCCGCCGACCCGGCGAGCGGTCCGTTCATGCCGCCGGGCTACTTCATCTATTCGGTGGCCAAGGCCGCGCTCGAGAAGTTCAGCAGCGCTCTGGCCGTCGAGCTCATGCCGTCCAACATCGCCATCAATGCGCTTCGCCCCGGCGCGGTGAAGACCGAGCACGCAGCGAAGGAGCTCGGTCCGGATCACGACTGGACCGGCTGGAAGGAGCCCGAAGCCGTGGTGCCCGCCGTCGCCTACCTCGCCGCGCAACGCGCCGACGGCCTCACGGGTCAGGTCGTCGACTCAACGCAATTCGG
>CAMDCC010000274.1 GCA_945889545.1 Bifidobacterium breve
TCGCAAGCTCCGGACAGGTTGATGCTGTCGTCTGCCTCGGCGCCGTGATCAGGGGCGACACCGCTCACTTCGAGTACGTGGCGGGGCCGTGTGCCTATGGAGTTGGCCAGGTCGGTCTTGAGACAGGTGTACCGGTGATCTTCGGAGTCCTCACCACCGAGAACGAGCAGCAAGCCCTCGATCGTGCCGGTGGGAGCGACGGCAACAAGGGCGATGAAGCCGCGCGCACCGCCGTCGAGATGGTCACACTATTGCGGACGATCGAGAACGGGAAGGGCTGAAAAGGCCGATGCTGAAATTGGTCCTGCCGAAGGGGTCCCTGGAGGACGCCACACTTCGGCTCTTCGAGGACGCGGATCTCGCGGTGACGCGTAGCTCCGATGTTGATTACCGGGCTTCGATCGAAGACCCCCGCGTCGACGACGTCCGGATCCTGCGCCCCCAGGAGATCCCGCGGTATGTCGCCGAGGGCCTGTTCGACGTGGGCATCACCGGGCGCGACTGGATCACCGAGACCGGCGCCGACGTGGTTGCGCTCACGGAGCTCCACTACTCGAAGGCGACCGCTCGCCCGATCCAGGTCGTGCTCGCAGTCGCAGCCGATTCACCGGTCAAGGGTGTCGCCGATCTCCCAGCCGGCGTTCGGGTGCACACGGAGTATCCCGAGCTCACCAAGCGGTACTTCGCCGACAAAGGGATCGACGCGGAGGTGTCGCTCTCGTACGGCGCGACCGAGGCGAAGGTGCCCGACATCGCCGACGCGGTCGTCGAGATCACCGAGACCGGGCGAGCGCTGCGGGCTGCGGGCCTGCGGGTGATCGAGACCGTGCTGGTCTCGCACACGGAGCTCATCGCGAGTCCGGCCGCGTATGCCGATCCCGGGAAGCGCACAGCGATGGAAGAGATCCAGACGCTCCTCACGGGCGCGCTCGAAGCACGGGGCCGCGTGCTCATCAAGCTCAATGTCGATCAGGCCAACCTCGACGCGGTGATCTCGCTCTTGCCAGCCCTGAAGTCGCCCACCGTCTCGCAGCTGTTCGGCGAAGAGGCCTATGCGGTGGAGACGGTCGTTGCCAAGAGCGAGATCAACATCCTGATTCCGGCACTCAAGCAACGTGGCGCCACCGGAATCATCGAGCTCCCGATCTCCAAGATCGTGCACTGAGCAGGCCGAGATGAACGGCAAAGTCGTCGAGTTCGACGCGCATTCCGGTCTCGGTGTGATCGAGTCGGTCAACGGCACCCGCAATGCATTTCATTGCACACAATTGGCTGACGGCAACCGCGACATCTTGGTCGGCACCGCCGTTCGCTACGAGATCGTGCCGGGGAGCCTCGGCGTCTGGGAAGCCGGCGGGATCGAACCGACCAGCGGGACCTGAAGTGAACGGCTACCCGTTGGGCGGTGGTGAAACGCTCCGGGTGCTCAGCTGCACGAACGCAAGGCGGAGCTGTGCGAGCGCTTCGCGCAGCGGCTCGGCGTTCTCACCGAGCCGAGCACCGAGCCCGTCGACCAGCGAGGCCATCGCATCGATTGCCAACCCAGCTTCGTCGAGGTTCGGTGCGCCGCCTTCGGGGGTGAGGTGCAAGACCGCAAGCTGCCAGAGGCCGAGCGCGTGATTGGCCACGATGTCGGCGACCGGGGTCGCGGACAGCTCGGCGCGCACCCGCTCCATCTCCGCCGCGATCGCCGCCTCATCAAGGTCACCATCGACGGTCCCATTGGGTACCCGCTCAGGCGGCTGTGTGGGATCCGGCTCGGGGACGTGGTCTCCCGAGGGTGTCCACAGGCTGCTCACGCTGGTATCCTCCCATCTGGCGGCCGTCACACTTGCTCCAAGCCCAGAATTGGTCGCTTCCAACGACACATCACAGCACGATGCACAACACGATGTGGGAAGTGGGATGCAAGAGCGTCCCCACCTGGTCGAGGCTCAGCCTCGGTCCCGGGTCCGAAGTTGGCAGGCTGCTCCTCGCGGAGTCGCACGCTGATGGCGGATGCTTCCTGCGTCCGCCATCTTTCGCGTCCGGGACAGCCTCGGGCGGGAGCGTCCGGGACAGCCTCGGGCGAGCGAGCAAACGACGAGGTGATCACATAGCTGCAGACGAGACCCGGCTCAACGATCGAATCCGAGCCCGTGAGGTGCTGCTCATCGCCGAAGACGGCGAGCAGCTGGGAGTCAAGTCCCTTCCGGAAGCCCTGACGATCGCACGAGAACGGGAGCTCGACCTCGTTGAGGTCGCGCCCAATGCCAGCCCGCCGGTCTGCCGGATCATGGACTACAAGCGCCATGAGTACGAGGAACAGCAGCGGCGCAAG
Source organism: Bifidobacterium breve (assembly GCA_945889545.1). Classification (GTDB taxonomy): domain Bacteria; phylum Actinomycetota; class Acidimicrobiia; order IMCC26256; family PALSA-555; genus SHVJ01. Next base: position 2,321 of record CAMDCC010000274.1, read on the forward strand.
GAGTCGCGACGCAAGTCGACGCAAGTCGTCATCAAAGAGATGAAGTTTCGGCCCAAGATCGACATCCACGACTACACCACGAAGATGCGCCACGTGGAGCGGTTCCTGGCCGAAGGCAACAAGGTGAAGTTGACGATCATGTTCCGCGGTCGTGAGATGGCTCATCCCGAGCTTGGCTTGCGCATTCTCCAGCGCATCGCCGAAGAGGTGAGCACGTTCGCGATCGTGGAGTCGGCACCGCGCCAAGACGGGCGGAACATGACGATGGTGCTCCACCCGGCCAAGGGCGGCCGTCGGCCGAAGCCGACCAAGCCAACCGAGTCCGGAGGCACACGACCGGCCGCAGCACCTGAAGCGGCGACTCCGACATCCGAGCCAGTACCCGAACCAGCACCGCCCGAATCGGGCGGCGACACCGCACCTGCGGAGGTCGTCGTCGCAGCAGCCGAAGACACCGGAGCAACCTGATGCCCAAGATGAAGACCCACCGAGGCGCCGCCAAGCGCTTCCGGATCACCGGAAGCGGCAAGGTCATTCGGCGCAAGGCCTTCCGCTCGCACCTGCTCGAAACCAAGTCGAGCCGGCGCACGCGTCGTCTCGACCGTCCCGCCGAGGTCACCGGTGGTGACAAGAAGCACGTGGAGCGACTCCTCGGGCGCAGGTAGCGCCGCGGGGTCCCAGCAACAGAGGAGCGATCGTCATGGCACGCGTCAAGCGTTCCGTTCACAGCAAGAAGCGTCGCCGCTCGGTGCTCGAGAAGGCCGAGGGTTACTCCGGCGCGCGCAGCCGTCACCTGCGCAAGGCCAACGAGCAGGTGATGCACTCGGGCAACTACGCCTTCCGCGACCGCCGGGCCCGCAAGGGCGGGTTCCGTCGGCTCTGGATCGTGCGGATCAATGCCGCGTGCCGCACGCACGACATCTCGTATTCGCGCTTCGTCGCGGGGCTGAAGGCTGCCGACATCGAGGTCGACCGCAAGATCCTGGCTGATCTCGCGGTTCGCGACGCCGACGCCTTCGGTGCGTTGGTCACCGCTGCCCGCCAGGCACTCGAAGCGGCTTGACCCAACCGCTCGGGTCTCGACACCCGGAGGTTGTACGACTCCGCGCGCTCCTGCGTGATCCCGGAACGCGTGCTGCGGAAGGCGCGTTCGTGCTCGAAGGTCCGAGGGTGGTCGGTGCGGCACTCGACCGGCACGCGGCCCTCGAGCGGGTCTACTTCGGCACCGGTGCCACAACGGCGTTCGCGCCACTGCTGGCCCGGCTCAGCGACGCGGGAGTGTCGGTGGTCGAGCTCAAGGAAGGCGTGCTCGAGAAGGTGGGGCTCACCCGAACGCCTCAACCTGTGCTCGGTGTCGCGAGTGCGTCCTCGTTCGCGTTCGGTCCGATCGGAGGAACGGGCGCAGTCGTGATCGCCGTCGACGTCGCCGATCCGGGCAACCTCGGCACGATGATCCGCAGTGCCGAGTCGGCCGGTGCCGACGGGGTGATTGCGTGTGGAAACTCGGTCGATCTCTCCAACCCGAAGGTCGTGCGTTCGTCCGCGGGCGCACTCTTCGGAGTGACGGTGATGCAGGCAAAGGATCCCATGGAGGTGCTCGACACGATCGGTGCGTCGGGCCGACGGCTCATCGGTACGACCGCCCGTGGGGGAGAGCCGTACGACACAGTCGACCTCGCGAACCCGTGCGCGCTCGTCGTCGGAAACGAAGCCCGTGGCCTCGACTCGGCGGTACAGGAGCGCCTCGATGTGCTCGTATCCATCCCGATGGCGGCCGCAGCCGAGTCGTTGAATGTGGCAATGGC
>CAMDCC010000275.1 GCA_945889545.1 Bifidobacterium breve
GGGGCAGCAGTGCGACGGGTGGGGGCGGGATCGACGGCCCGATGGACGAGCTGATGATCGACGACGACTCGAGGAGTCATTCGTCGTTCCCTGCCTCGCTCACTCGCCGAGAGCGCCGGATTGCCCGTTCGCGGGCCCGGCGGACCGCCGCAATCGTCGGTTGGTTCGGGTACGGCGTCGGAGTCTTCGTGGTCGTCACTGCCGCCGCGTGGCTTGCGGTGCGAGGCGAAACAGCAGTTGTGCCGCAGCGGAGCGCGAAGGAGACGGTGGTCGCTCCGGTGGTCGCCGTGCGGTCGACACCTACGACGACGAATGCGATCCCGGCACCCGCCATCACACCCACCGACCCAGCGATCGCTCCAACCACTCCGTCAACGACGACAGATCCTGTGCTCTCGGCTGCGCTCACCCCCGCGCCCACCCCGGCGCCCACCCCGGCGCCCGACCCTTCGACTCCCTGACACGGTGAAGCCCAACCCCCTCACGCGGTGAAGCCGGCGGAGATCGCGGCGCTGCTGCGGCCACGGCGACCCATCCTGCGCTCGAGCACCCGCCGGCTGGCGCGGTGTCGCACCATCGCCGACCTTCGGAGCGCGGCCCGTCGCCGGTTGCCGCGACCGGTCTTCGACTACGTGGATGGTGGGGCCGAGGACGAGATCACGTTGGGGCGCAACACCGGTGCGTTCGACGACCTGGTCCTCATGCCGAGAGTGCTGCGGGATGTGGACGACGTCGATCTGAGCACCACGATCCTCGGATCCCCGTCGCCGTTACCGCTCGCATTGGCCCCCACGGGCTTCACGCGCATGACGCATCACGAAGGCGAGCTGGCGGTGGCGCGTGCGGCGGGACGTGCGGGGATCCCGTACACGTTGTCGACGATGGGAACGCGTTCCATCGAGAAGGTCGCGTCGGTCGCTACTGCACCCTTGTGGTTCCAGCTCTACGTGTGGCGCGACCGAGGCCTTGCGAAGGAGCTCATCGCTCGGGCGCGGGCCGCGGGATACGACGCGCTGCTCCTCACCGTCGACGTACCGGTGCCTGGATCGCGCGAACGCGATCTCCGCAACGGGCTCACCATCCCGCCGAGCCTCGGGTTCCGAACCTTCTTCGAGGGCGCCAAGCATCCACATTGGTGGTGGCACTTCCTCACGGGTGATGCGGTGAGCTTCGAGAGCGTGAGTGATCGCGCCGCCAAGCCGTCGGGCGTGATGGCGTTCCTCGCCGAGCAGTTCGATCCGTCGGTCACGTGGGACGACCTCGCCTCGATGATCGAAGCGTGGGGCGGCCCGTTCGTGCTGAAGGGGATCATCGATCCCGATGACGCACGCCGCGCCGCGGATGCGGGGGTCACCGGAATCGTCGTGTCGAACCACGGTGGCCGCCAGCTCGATCGCGGTCCGGCCGCGATCGATGCGCTGCCCACCATCGTTGATGCGGTTGGCGGCGAGCTCGAGGTGCTCTTCGACTCGGGTATTCGGCGCGGGCGTGACATCGTCACCGCACTTGCACTCGGTGCTCGTGCGTGCATGATCGGCCGTGCGTACCTGTACGGCCTCGGGACCGCGGGTGAACCTGGCGTGACCAAGGCGATCGACGTGCTTGCCGACGAGCTTCGACGGGCGATGCAACTGGTCGGTGCCCGCACCGTGGCCGAGCTCGAGCCGGCAATGGTCTCCTGCCGACAACGCGCCGAATGACGGAGCTCGCGGTCGACGCCGACGAGCTCGTTGCGTGCGTCGCTTGTGGTCTTTGCCTCCCGCATTGCCCCACGTACCGCGTGACCGGCGACGAGTCGGCTTCACCCCGTGGCCGCATCGCGGCGATGCGCGTAGTGCAGATAGGCGGGGCCGATCTGCGCGGCGAGTTCACCGAATACATGGACCTGTGCGTGCAGTGCCGTGCGTGTGAGGCGGTGTGCCCCTCGTCGGTGCCGTTCGGCCGGCTCATGGAGGGCACGCGCACCACGTTGGCGAGCGAGACCCGCTACGTGCCGCGCTGGCAGCGGCTTGCCTACAGCGTGCTGCCGCACCACCGCTTGCTGATCGGGCTCTCACGTATTGGGGCGTTGTTCCAACGCGCGCACCTCGTGCCGCGTCGTCTGGGCGCGCCGCGCCTTCCGTTGCGTGCTCGGCGGTTGGAGGCGACAGGTTCCGATGTCTGGCTGTTCACCGGGTGTGTGATGGACGCGTGGCAGCGCGAAGTGCACGCGGCCGTGGTGCGGGTGCTCGGCGCGGCCGGTGTCGGCGTTGCGCTTCCGGATCCGCGCTCGGCTGGATGCTGTGGTGCGCTCCACGTGCACGCGGGTCTCGGTGACGAGGCGCGATCGCTCGCCGCCCGAGTGATGACAGCGTTTCCCGGTGACGCGCCGATCCTCGTCGATTCGGCCGGTTGTGGCGCGGCGTTGAAGGACTACGGACACCTGGTGGGTACGTCGGAGTCGGCGGCGTTCGCGGCCCGAGTCTTCGACGTGCACGAATGGCTCGCCGAGCGCGTCGACCGGCTACCGAAGCCTCGTCAACGGTTCGCCGAGCCCGTCGCGCTCCACGATGCGTGCCATCTCCGTCATGTGCAGAAGGCGCACCTCCCGGTGCGGACCGTCCTCGCTCCGTTCGCCGACGTGCGGGAGCTCGACGACGAGGGTCTGTGTTGCGGCGCGGGCGGCGCCTACGCCGCGCTGCACCCCGACATGGCCAACGACATCCGAGCGCGCAAGCTCGACGCAATCGAGCGCACAGGCGCACGGGTGGTCGCCAGCGCCAACCCGGGGTGCACGTTCCACCTGGCCGCGGCCGGCCTCGACGTGCGCCACCCCTTCGAGATCATCGACGCGGCGCTTCGTTCGTAGCCAACACCGGGTTCTCGGCACGCTGAAGGTGTCCATGTGTTGTTCAACGTGCCGAGAATCCTGAACTAGACCCCGCTCATCGTTTTGGCGGCGCGTTCGACCGCGCGGATGATGCCCTGGTAGCCGGTGCAGCGGCACAGGTTGCCGGAGAGCGCTTCCACGATCTCCTGGCGCGTCGGGCTCGGGTTCTCTTCGAGGAACGCGTGCACCGAGACGACGAAGCCTGGCGTGCAGAACCCGCACTGCAATCCGTGCTCCTCGCGGAACGCTTCCTGCACGTAGCTGAGCGTGCCGTCGGTCGCGAGACCCTCGACCGTGGTGATCTCAGATCCTTCGGCTTGGACGGCGAACATCAGGCACGAACGCACGGCAACGCCGTCCACGATCACGGTGCACGCACCGCACACGCCGTGCTCGCATCCAAGGTGCGTCCCGGTGAGGGCGCAGTCCTCGCGGAGAAAGTCGGCGAGCGTCTTTCGTGGTTCGACGAAGTGGCGATGCGTCTCGCCGTTGACGATGAATGTGACGGCCTGTTCGTTCATGTGTTGGCGTTCTCCAGTGCGGTGGCGAGTGCGCGTGCAACCACATGGGCGCCCACGTCGTGTCGGTACTTCGACGACGCGTGAATGTCGGCGGGCGGGTCGAGGTCGGCCACCGCGAGCTGGGCGATCTCGGCGAGGTCGGCGGCGCTCGGTTTGGTTCCGACCAACGCGGCTTCCGCGGCGGCGGCCCGCACCGGTGTGCTGGCCATGCCAAGCAGAGCGATCGCGGCGCGGCCGATGTTGCCGGTGCCGTCGAGCTCCACGCCACAGGTGACGCCGACGAGCGCGAAATCGCCGAGTCGACGGGCGACCTCGTCGACCGCGAACCCGGCCTGGTCGGACCACACCGGGAAGTGCACGGCCACCAACAGCTCTTCGGCTTCGACACTCGTGGTCCACGTGCCGACGAAGAAGTCGGACGCCGCCTCGAGGCGCGTGCCCGACGGCGTTGCGATCTCGAGCTGCGCGTCGAGCGTGAGCGCGACCGCGGGGAGCTCGGCAGCCGGGTCGGCGTGCGCGATCGAGCCGCCCACTGTGCCGCGGTTGCGGATCTGGAAGTGGCCGATGAGCGGGGTGGCCAAGCCGAGCAGCGGCACGGCCGCCGCAGCCTCCGAACGTTCCACCGCAGCCTGGCGGGTCATGGCGCCCACAACGAGTGTGCCGTTGCGACGCT
>CAMDCC010000276.1 GCA_945889545.1 Bifidobacterium breve
GAGCGCGTCAGCACCAAGAGCAACCGCGAGCAACGCGTCCTCTTCATTCGTAATCCCACAGATCTTCACGAACACCCGTACGACGGTACAAGACGACCAGTCCTGCGCCGGACCATTACGCTTCGCCCGCTCATGGGCTGGCTGACACAAAATCGCGCGCCGGTAGTCGGCACGTTCCTGGTCGTCTCGATCGGGATATTCGTGGGTGTCGGACTGCCCGAGCGTCAGTACATCTGGATCTGGCTGCTCGCCCTCTTGCTCCTGATCTGCTGGCACAACCCGAATCGGGTGGCCGGCATCGTCCTCGACTGGATCCCGGTCCTCGTGATCCTCGCGGGCTACGACTTCATTCGCGGCTTCGCCGGCGATCTGATCCCCCGCGCAGTCATCGAACCGCAGCTTCGCTTCGACGAGATCGTGTTCGGCGGGACCGCGCCGACCGTCACGCTCCAGGAATGGCTCAACCCGAAGACGGGGCCGCACCCGTGGGACTACCTCTGTTTCGCCTTCTACCTCTCGCACTTCTTTCTCACACCCGCGTTCGCGCTCCACCTCTACCGTCGCGACCGCGAGCGCTTCCACCGTTATGCGATGGTCATCCTCGGCGTGTCGCTCGCCGCGTTTGTCACGTACTTCATCCTCCCGGCGGCGCCGCCATGGTTCGCGAGCAAGGAGGGCGCCCTCGAACCAACAATCCGTGTCGTGCACAACGTGTGGGATTTCCTCGGCGCCAAGGGGCCAGCCAAGGTGTTCGCGGGCGACGCCGAGCTCGCGAACCCGGTCGCTGCAGTCCCTTCCTTACATGCCGCGTGGCCGTTTCTCTTGATGCTGTTCGTATGGAACCGCGCGCCACGCGGTCGGTATCTCATCCTCGGGTACAACCTCATCATGCTGTTCGTGCTCGTCTACGGCGCGGAGCACTACGTGAGCGACATCTTGCTCGGGTGGATCTACGCGGTCGCAGCCTTCATGATTGTCAATCGCAGCATCGACCGACGGCCGAGGAACTATTCGGATGGCGAGCCCGGCACGGCGACTGCGCTGAGCAACTCCTCATAGGCATCGACCATCCGGTCGGCCGAGAAGCGCGCTTCCACGTCGGCGCGACAGGCCTCCGGCGTGCACCGATCGACCTCACCCACGGCTGCTGCAAGGTCGTCGAGCGACTCCGCGAGGAAGCCCGTCACACCTTCGGTCACGACTTCGGACGCGGCGCCCACCGGGCACGTGACGACCGGGGTGCCGCACGCCATCGCCTCGATCATCACCAGACCGAACGGCTCGGCCCAGTCGATCGGGAAGACCATCGCTCGCGCTCGCCCGAGCAGGTCGACCTTGAACTCGTGGGAGACCGCTTCGTACACCTCGACGTCGTCGGTGAGCATCGGAGCAACGATCTCTTCCCAGTAGGCGCGCTCGAACGGCTCCGTCTTCTTGACGATCATCGCTAGCGGCAACCCGGCACGCCGCGCCACCTCGATCGCCCGGGTCGGCCCCTTGTCTGGGTTCGCCCGCCCCACGTACACGAGGAAGTCCTCTTTCTCGGCCTGGTACGGGTAGAGCGCCAAGTCGATGCCGTTGTGCACGGTTGCGGCGTATTGGATCGCCAGGTTGTCGCGGCGTTGGGTGTCGCTGATGGCGACGAGGTGCACTCGCTGATCGATCAATGAGTAGAAGCGGCGCGACGCCTCAGTCCAAGGCCCGTGCAGGGTGTGCACCACCGGTGGCGTACCCCCGAGCATCGACCCCAGTGCGGGCCCGATGATCCCCGAATGGTCGTGCACCACGTCGAAGCGCCCGATCTCCAGGTACGCCGAGAGGGCGTGGAACGCGTCGAACCATGAGTTGCCGAGCAACGCCGGGTCGGGTGACTCCTCGAGCGGGCTGACGAGCGCGGCTTTGGTGTTGGAACCACCGGACGCGAACAGCGTGACTTCGTGGCCCCGAGCCTCGAGTCCGTCGGCGAGCAACGCAACGACGAGCTCGATGCCGCCGTAATGCCGCGGTGGAACGGTGAACCATGGTGGCGCGATCTGGGCGATTCGCATTCCTCATGGTCCCATGCTCAGGCCTCGATGCCAGCAGCGGGCGCGGGCTTGTCACAATGGGTTGGTGCCACAACCTTGGACGTCGAGCTCCGTAACGTCGCTCGACTCTGGGTCGGTGACACTCGTGGAAGGGTCGGCCTTCTGCATCTCGCTGGCGTCGGGCGACATGATGGCGAGCCATCCGCACGGGCTGTTCTTCCGCGACACGCGCTTCTTGACCGAGCTCAGCCTCAAGGTCAACGGCGAATGGCCGGAACCCCTCGCGTCGCACCTCATCGACCCGTTCAGCGCGGCATTCGTGCTCCAGGCGAACCCCGAGCCGGGCCGCGCCGATTCGAGCCTCGTCGTCACGCGCCAGCGATACATCGGACGCGGGATGCGCGAGGACATCACCGTCCGCAACTACGGCGCGGAAGCCGCCTTCTGCCACCTCGAGCTTCACGTCGAATGCGACTTCGCCGACCTCTTCGAGGTCAAGGAAGGACGCGTGCAGAAGGTCGGTGAGATCAACGTCACCCACAACGCGAGCCGGATCACCTACACCTACACCCGCGGCACGTTCCGACGGGCCGCGCACATCGACTTCTCACAGCCATTCACGATGGCTGGTCCGTCGACGGCGAGCTACGAGGTCATCGTGCCCGCAGGCGGCGAGTGGGCGGCATGCGTTCAAGTCACCCCGGTGATCGATGACGTCGAGGTGGAGCCGCGGTATCGGTGTGGCGATCCGGTCGAACGCGCCGCGCCGAGCACGCGGCTGGAGGCGTGGCGCCGCAACCTCCCCACGCTCACCACCGACCACGACGAGCTCGCGAACCTGTTCAACCGATCGACCGAGGATCTCGCCGCGCTTCGGCTGTTCGATCCCGAGTTCCCCGATCGCACGGTCGTCGCCGCGGGTGCGCCGTGGTTCATGACCATCTTCGGGCGCGACTCGTTGATCACGTCGTGGATGTCGATGCTCGTCGACCCCGACCTCGCGCTCGGCACGCTCCAGACGCTGGCCCGCTTCCAGGGCGAGGAGGTCAACCCGATCACCGAAGAGGAGCCCGGACGCATCCTGCACGAGATGCGCTTCGGCGAGAGCGCGCGGCTCTCGCTCGGTGGCGGCAGCGTCTACTACGGGAGCATCGACGCCACGCCGCTGTTCGTGATGGTGCTGGGCGAGCTCCAACGTTGGGGGTGCCGCGCTGCTGAAGTCGACGCCCTGCTCCCTGCGGCCGATCGCGCGCTGGCGTGGCTCGACGAGTACGGCGATCGCGACGGCGACGGATACGTGGAGTATCAGCGCACTTCGGATCGCGGCTTGCAGAACCAAGGCTGGAAGGACTCGTGGGACTCCACGAGCTTCGTGGATGGGCGTCTCGCCGAGCCGCCCATCGCTCTCTGTGAAGTGCAGGGGTATTGGTACGCCGCACTCCAGGCCCGGTCGCACTTCGCGACCGAGCGCGGCGATCACGAGATGGCCGCCCGCCTGCACGAACGCGCCGCCGACCTCAAGGCGCGCTTCAACCGCGACTTCTGGCTCGACGACCTAGGTCGGTTCGCGATGGGACTCGATCGCAACAAGAAGCCGATCGACACGCTCGCTTCCAACGTGGGGCACTGCTTGTGGACCGGGATCGTCGATGACGAGAAGGCACCGCTCGTCGCCAAGCAGCTCTTGAGCCCCGACATGTTCAGTGACTGGGGCGTGCGCACGCTCGCGGCAGGCATGGCCCGCTTCAACCCGGTGAGCTACCACAACGGGAGCGTGTGGCCTCACGACAACGCAATCTGCGCCGCCGGATTGATGCGCTACGGCTTGATCGACGAGACCCACCGGGTCATGAGCGCGATCGTGAGCACGGCCAGCTACTTCGGCAACCGGCTGCCCGAGCTCTTCGCCGGTTTCTCGCGTTCGGACTACGCGTTTCCGGTGGCGTATCCCACGTCGTGCTCGCCACAAGCGTGGGCCGCCGCGTCGCCGCTGCTCCTGTTGCGCACACTGCTGCGCTTCGAGCCCGACGTGC
>CAMDCC010000277.1 GCA_945889545.1 Bifidobacterium breve
GCGGGCGCGGGAGCCTCCGTCGCCGCGGCAAAGAGCGGCTGTAAGTACCTCAAGGCATCCGAGGTCGAGCAGGTCCTTGGTACCGACGTCAAGAAGGGCCCGAAGACGCCGGGCCCGAACGTTGTTCGGCAGTGCGCGTATGTGCCGACCGACTCCGCTCTGCCGGTGTCGGTCAACCTCTGGGTCCAGTTGGACGCCGGCGAGGAAGCCAAGATCGCGTACGCCGTGGCCAAGCAGGCCTTTGCCGACAACGTGGAGTCCGTCTCGGGGCTCGGCAAGAAGGCGTTCTACGTCACCGGCGGCATCAACACCGCCTACGTGCTCAAGGGCGACACGTTCGTGTACCTGCAGTATGTGAACATCGGTGGTGACGAAGGCGAGACCAAGGACGCCGTCGCGCAGTTCGCGAAGCTCGTGCTCTCTCGCGTGTAGAGCGCGTACCCTCGTCCCGTGGTAGCACGAGTCCTGGTCACCGAGCAGCTCGCCGCGCGCGGCCTCGATGCATTGCGTAGCGCCGGCTTCGACGTAGACGAGCGGCTCGGTCTCTCGCCGGCGGAGCTGCTCGAGGCCGTATCGGGTGCCGCCGCACTCGTGATCCGCAGCTCCACCCAGGTCGACGCCGAGGTGATCGAGGCCGGCCGCGACCTGGTCGTCGTCGGGCGGGCCGGGATCGGCCTCGACAACGTCGACGTGGATGCCGCCACCAAGCGCGGCGTGATGGTCGTGAACGCGCCACAGTCGAACGTGCTCTCGGCGGCCGAGCACACCGTCGCGTTGCTGCTCTCGCAAGCCCGCAACATCCCCCGCGCCGATGCTGAGCTGCGTGCTGGCACCTGGAACCGCACCAAGTGGGAAGGTGTCGAGCTCCACGGCAAGACCCTTGGCATCATCGGGCTCGGACGGGTGGGAGTGCTCGTCGCGCAACGCGCGCTTGCGTTCGGGATGAAGCTGCTCGCGTACGACCCGTATGTGAGCGCTGAGCGCGCTCGTCAGCTCGGCCTCGGGCTCGTCGGTGATCTCCAAGACCTCGTGCGCGAGGCCGACTTCCTCACCTTGCACATCCCCAAGACCCCGGAGACGCTTGGACTGATCGACGCCGAGCTGCTCGCGCACGCCAAGCCCACGCTTCGGATCGTGAACACATCTCGTGGCGGGATCATCGACGAAGCCGCGCTGGCCGACGCGATCAAGGCGGGGCGCGTCGCCGGCGCGGCCATCGATGTGTTCGCGACCGAGCCCACTACCGAGTCACCGCTGTTCGAGCTCGATACCGTCGTGGTCACCCCGCACCTCGGGGCATCGACGATCGAAGCGCAGGACAAGGCGGGCATCACGATCGCCGAGCAGGTCATCCTGGCGTTGCGCGGCGAGTTTGTGCCGTATGCGGTCAATGTTGCGGCAACCGAGGCGAACGCGACTGTCCAGCCGTTCTTGCCGCTGGCCGAACGACTCGGTCGGTTGTTCACCGCGCTTGCGGGCGGCGCGGTCGAGACGCTTGAAGTCTCGTACGAAGGCGAGATCGCCGACTACGACTGTCGAGTGCTCACGCTCTCGGTCCTCAAGGGCGCGCTCAGTGCCGTGGTCGACGAGCCGGTGTCGTTCGTGAACGCACCGCAGCTCGCCGAGGCGCGCGGCCTGACGATTCGCGAATCAACCACTCCGGCCGCGATCGATTACGTCAACCTCGTCACGCTGCGCGGGCGCGTCGGCGATCGCAAGGTGCACGTGTCTGGCACGCTCTTCGGTAAGCGGTCGAGGCCGCGCATTGTTGGCATCAACGAGCACGACGTCGACCTCCCGCCCTCGAGTCACATGCTCGTGGTGCGCAACTCCGACACGCCCGGGATGATCGGCACCGTGGGGTCCATCCTCGGAGAAGCTGGCGTGAACATCGCCGACATGGACGTGGGCGTGAACGCCGAGGGCGAAGCGGCCCTCATGGCGCTGTCGACCTATTCAACCGTGCCGGCCGCGGTGGTGGAGCGACTGCGCGCGATCGACGGTGTGCTCGACGCCAACGCGATCGAGCTCGACTAGCTCTTCGTGCTCTTCGTGCTCTTCGTGCTCTTCGTGCTCTTCTTGGGTGGGTCCGGCGTGGTGTCAGGCGGGTCGTCGGGCGTCGCATCCGTGCGTGGTTGCGGTGGGAACGGGAACGGTTGCGGGTCCCAGGTGGTGCGTTGATCGGCTCGGTTGGCTTCGATCGCGCGCCACACGGCGAATGCCGCACCAGCGAAGAAGCCGAGTCGGATCAGTCGTCCGAAGAACCCACGCTTGCGATCCGCCATGACAACAGTGTGACAGGCACGGCGACCTTGTCGAACCAGCTTGCCTTTTGGGGTGAGGAGCGGCATCATGGTTCGACCATGACGAAGGAACTGCGCACCGCCTACGCCACGATCCTGCTCCTTACGTAGACGCGGGCGCCTCCTGGTGCTCGCGTCCCCGCCTCCTCGTGCCCTCGGGCCGGGGAGGCTTTTCGTTGGCCGAACCCGAACCCGAACCAGAGAACTGAGCGAGAAGAGAGAGCGACATGCCGGACCAAGTGAAGATCTTCGACACCACGCTGCGAGATGGCGAGCAGTCGCCGGGCATCTCCCTCGACGTGCCCGAGAAGCTCGAGATCGCCGAGCAGCTTGCACGCCTGGGTGTCGACATCATCGAAGCCGGATTCCCGATCGCGAGCCAGGGCGACTTCGAGGCTGTCGAGGCCATCGCCAAGACCGTGCGTGGCCCGGTGATTGCGGGTCTGTCCCGCACGGGGTTCAAAGACGTCGACCGGGCGTGGGAAGCAGTGCAGCACGCCGAGAAGCCGCGCATCCATGTGTTCATCGCGACTTCTCCCATCCACATGAAGAAGAAGCTGCGCATGACCGAAGACCAGGTCAAGGCCGAGGCCGCCGCGGGAGTGGCTCGTGCTGCGAGCTACACGAAGGATGTGGAGTTCTCGCCTGAGGACGGCAGTCGGTCGGAGATCGATTTCATGTGCGAGGTGCTCCAGCTGGCTGTCGACAACGGGGCGACCACGCTCAACATCCCCGACACCGTCGGTTACGGCGTACCGGAGGAGTTCCAGGCGCTCATCGCACACATCCTGGCCACCGTGAAGGGGGAGTACGTGGTCTCCACGCATTGCCACGACGACCTTGGTCTGGCGGTCGCCAACTCACTGGCTGGGGTTGCTGCCGGCGCACGCCAGGTGGAGTGTGCGATCAACGGTCTGGGTGAGCGCGCCGGCAACGCTGCGCTCGAGGAGATCGTGATGGCGATCAAGACCCGTAGCGACTATTTCGGGAGTGTCGAGACCCGAGTGCACACCGAGGAGCTCGCTCGTACATCACGCCTGGTCTCGCGTCTCACTGGCTATCCGGTGCAATACAACAAGGCGGTCGTGGGGCGCAACGCGTTCGCGCACGAGGCGGGGATCCACCAGCACGGTGTGCTCGAAGATCGCGAGACCTACGAGATCATCGACGCGTCCACCGTGGGGCAGGAAGCTGCGCAGATCGTGCTCGGGAAGCACTCCGGCCGTCACGCGTTCGGCGACACCCTCACGAAGATGGGTCTGCATGTGCAGGGCGACGCACTGAATCAGGCGTTCATCCGGTTCAAGGAGCTGGCCGATCGCAAGGTCGAGATCACCGAAGCCGACCTGGAAGCGATCGTGGCGGAGGAGCTCGGCGCCCGTGCCGTCCACCGGTACTCAATGGTGAGTCTCGATGTGCACGGAGGTACTTCGAGCACGCCCACCGCGACGGTGGTCCTCAACGATGGCGATGGTCGCGTCGAGGCCACGGCCGAAGGCAACGGCATGATCGACGCGGCGATCGCCGCGATCGCCAAAGCAACTGACGTCTCGGGAACGCTGCTCGACTTCAAGGTGTCGTCGGTCACGAAGGGCGGCGATGCGCTCGGCGATGTGGTCGTCCAACTCGAGGCCGATGGCGCCAAGGTCTCAGGTCGCGGGGTGTCGACGGACGTGGTCGAAGCCTCGGCCCGCGCCTACCTGAGCGCGGTGAACAAGCTCGTACGCCTCC
>CAMDCC010000278.1 GCA_945889545.1 Bifidobacterium breve
AGCCAGGGTGGTGGCCGCCGCCACCAGCAGCTCGTCGGGGGTGGCGGTGGCCCCGGGGCGGAAGGCCACCACGGCCACGACCTCGCTCCCCCAACGCTGCGACGGCCGGCCGCACACGACCACGTCGGCCACAGCCGGATGCGCGAGCAGGGCTTGCTCGACCTCCTCGGCGAAGATCTTCTCACCGCCCGAGTTGATCGTGACCGAGTCGCGCCCGAGGAACTCCATGCGGCCGTCGTCGAGGAGTCGGGCGCGGTCGCCGGTCACGACGTAACGGGTGCCGCCGACGACGGGGAACGTCGACGCGGTCTTGTCGGGGTCGCCCAGGTAGCCCAGCGGTATGCGGCCCGATGTCGCCATCCAGCCGATCTCGTCCTCGTCTTCGGGTTGCAAGGGCCGGGCCAGATCGGCCGTGAGCACGCAGACTCCGGGGTTGAGATCGAAGACGGAGGTCGAGACGCGGCTGGCGTTCGACATCGAAGTGCCGGTCGCGCCGGCTTCCGAAGTTCCGAGAGCGTCACCCACCCGCACGTGCGGGAGGTGCTCGATCAACCGCTGTTTGGAACGCTCGCTGAGGATGGCGCCGCTGTTCATGATGAGCTTCAGCGAGTTGAGGTCGTACGACACCTGATCGAGCTCGTCGAGTAACGGGACCGCGAAGGCATCGCCCACGATCTGAAGCATCGTCACGCCTTCGCGCGCCACGGCACTCCACACGTCGCCAGGATCCAGCGACTTGACGTGCGCAGAGCCCACGAAGCGGTTGCCGTGGGTCAACGCGGTGAGCGCGAACCACTGTGCCGCGCCGTGCATGAAGGGGGCCGTGCTCAGGTTCCGGTACTTGTCGCCTCGATCGATCGCTTCGGCCACGATCTCCTCGATCGAGGTGTACTCGCGTTGCGTGCGGCTGCTCGTTCCGCCGAGCGCCGCGACGAACACGTCGGCCTGGCGCCACAGCACGCCCTTGGGCATCCCCGTGGTGCCGCCGGTGCAGAGCACGTAGAGGTCATCGGACGAGACGTCCAAGGGTGGCGGCGTGGTGGGCCGGCCGACGAGAGCTTCGGTGTACCACTCCGCGCCGGGCAGCAGGTCGTTGTCCGACTCGTCGGACACTTGGAGCAGGACGCGCAGGTCAGGAAGGTTCGGGCGAACGCGAGCCAGCGCCGGGGCGAACGCGGAGTGGAACACGACACCAGTCGCATGTAGATCGCGCAAGAGATACAACAGCTCGTCGTCGGTATAGCGGTAGTTCACGTTGAACGGAGCGACGCGGGCCGCGTAGGCGCCGAGCATCGACTCGAGAAACTCGGCGCAGTTGTACATGTACAGCGCCAGGTGGTCCTGGCCGGATTCGTGGGAGGCCAGCTCACGTCGCTCGACGCGGCATCCCATTCCTCCCTCGGCGAGCGCGTGGGCAACTTGGTTCGAACGACCCATGAACTCGCCATACGTGAGGCGAACGGAGCCCTGCACGAAGTAGTCGCGATCGGGCACTGCGTCGGCGATAGCTCGCGCCACGACCGCAAGGTTGAACTCCATGCTTACCTCGCCGGTAGCGCGGCCTACCCGACCGAGTCGACGATCGGGTTCGCGAGCACGCCCAGCGGTCCGCCGCGTAGCTCGACTCGGTCGCCAGCCCGGAGCCACGGAAAGTCGTCCTTCGGGCCCAGCGTGCGGAGCTCGAGCAGACAACCCGTCCCTACCGTCCCGGAGCCAATGACGTCCCCCACGCGCAGACGCGTGTTCGCCGATGCACGACCGAGCACTTGCGACCACGTGAAGTGAGCGGACGCCAGGTCACCACCGCCGATGCGTCGCTCGTTCACGAGCACATCCAGCGGACAGGAGAAAGCGCCGGGCGCGCCGGGCGCCAGCTCGTCCGGCGTGACCACCCAGGGACCCAAGGAGGTTGCGAAGTCCTTGCCCTTCGCCGGGCCGAGCCCGCCGCCCATCTCCTTCATCTGGAGATCGCGTGCAGACCAGTCGTTCATCAACATGAAGCCGGCGATCGCGTCGCACGACGCGGGGTCGTCGGGATCGAGGTCGCCGACCTCGGCGCCCACGATGCATGCGACCTCGAGCTCGAAGTCGAGCATCCGCGAGCCTCGTGGCACCGCAACCGGCTGTTCGGGCCCGTGCAAGCACGACGGGTTGGTGAAGTAGAAGACCGGCGCCGCGTACCAAGCCTCCGGAACCGGCTCGCCGGTGCCGGCGCGCGCATTAACCACGTGCCCCTCGAAGATCATGAAGTCGCGGATCGACGGCGGATCGACCACCGGACACAACAAGCGGACCGACGAAGTCGCCAAGAGCTCGCCGGTCGAGCGCTCCGGCGGCTCCAGCAGCACACGCAGCAAGGCGCCGGGCCCGTCGTCGGCCACGGCCCGGTACGCGTCGCCGTCAGCGATCGCGACGACAATGCTGCCGTCGTCGAGCTCGACCCGCGCTGCCTTCATCGTGGGTCCAGCTACTTCGAGGAGTCGGGCACGAGCTCTTCGCGCACCGAGTTCGGCACCGTGACCGAGTACGTCTGCTCGATGCTGTATCCCTCCATCACGGCCGCGTTCTCGACCTCGATGTTCGCCTGCTTCATGAGACGCATCACGACCGGGTGCTTCGCCGCGAGCTTGTTGCCCAGCTCCAACGCCACGTCGGTGATCTGCTCGTCGGGCACAAACTCCGCGAGCGACCCCAACCGGTGGAGGTCGTCACCGGTGACCGGTTCACCCAGCAGGATCATCTTGCGCATCAGCGGCTCCGGCACGAGCCGGGCGAGAAAGCGGCTCCCTCCGATGATCCCGCGGTCGATCTCCGGCAAGGTCAGACGAGTACCAGGGCCGCCGACCACGAGGTCGGCGAGCGAGGCGAGCACCGCGCCCGAGCCGAGTGCGGCGCCGCGCACTCCGACCACGGTAGGAACCGGTGCCTCATAGATCGCCGCGAGCGCGCTGCGAACGTACCGACGGCGGTCATTAGGTCCACCGAACGCGCCACCGTCGTCACCACGCACATCCTTGAAGTCCTGACCCGCGCTGAACACCTTGGGGTTGTCGCTGGTGATCACGAGCGCACGAACTGAGGCGTCGTCGTAGATGCGGTTGATGCACTCGTGCAGCCGGCGCCACGTGGGCGTGTTGATGGCGTTGACCGGCGGGCGAGATAGGCACAGGTGGAGCACTCCCCCGTCCAGACTCGCCTTCCACCCGTGGTCGTCGTTGTCGGTCAACACCGCAAGGGCTTGGCTCGTGCTCTCCACCGTGTCCTCTCTCGCTTCAGCTGACTCGGTACAACTTGGCCGCGTTGCCCCAGAGCGCCTTCTCCGCGACCTCAAACGGCAGCGCGCCGAAGTGCTTCTCGATGTGGACCGACGGCAGGTCCGACGGCGAGGTCGGCCCGGGCGAGAGACCGGTTGAGTGGGGGTAGTCGGTCTCGAACATGAAGCTGTCGGGATAGTCGACCAGGTGACCCAGCGTCGAGATCTCGAACCAGAACGTCCCGTAGCACTGGCGCTTGAAGTATTCGCTCGGCAGCAGCGGGGAGTGCCGGAACACGCCGTGCCCTTTCCAATGCCAGTCGAGCGACTCGAGGAGGTAGGGCAGGTAGCCCATGCCGCTCTCCACGGACACGAACTTCAGCGTCGGGAAACGGTCGAGCAAACCGGTCGTGAGGATGTTGGCGATGGTCTCGCCGTTACTGATGAGCATCAATGTTGCGTTCCGCTTCACGGTCCACGTGGGGTCCACGCCGCGGGCGTCGAACTCCTCCTGGGTCTCGTGGTGCATCTTCGGTCGTTTGCCGACCATCACGTCGCTGTCGGCCGAGAAGCCGATGTGGAAGTTGATTGACATCTCAGTGTCCTGAGCCACCTGGTAGATCGGATCCCAGTACGGATCGAAGAACGGCGGCAGCCCGATCTTCTCGTACTGGTTGGCGAAGAGCACACCTCGGTGGCCCATGTCGCGGCACCGCGCGATCTCGACGACGGCGGCGTCGAGATCCCAGAACGGCACCATGGCGATCGGTA
>CAMDCC010000279.1 GCA_945889545.1 Bifidobacterium breve
GCTGCGCGCGAATGGCGTCGTCGGGCGACGCCTCGGGAGCTGGCTGCTCAGGAGCCGGAGCCGCATCGGCTGGCTCAGGTGCCGGTGCAGGTGCAGGTGCAGGTGCAGGTTCAAGTTCCGATTCAGCGGGTACGGGCTTGGGAGTCGACTTGGGTACGGGCTGAGGAGTCGACTTGGGTTGCACCACCGGCACATCACCCTGGTCGCGCAGACGGGCAAACAACGCCTGTGCTCGGGGATCAGCCCCAGCGCCAGCCCCAGCCCCAGCGCCAGCCCCAGCGCTCCCCCCGGGCGTCCCCGCACTTCCCTCGGCGAGCTGTGACTCGAGCTCAGCCACGCGCTCAACGAGTCGCAGCTCACGATCACGCGCTCCGGCCACCACGTCAGCCACTTCACTGAGGAACGCGCGCACCTCGTCCTCACGCAAACCGTCGGACGCGTGCGCGAAGTCGCGGTACGCGATCTCGCCCGGCGAGAGGCGTGGCGCGTCGGCTGCCCCCGGCTCCTCCAAATGGGCTGGCATGCAGTTGGATGCTATTGGGCGGTCGCGGTGGCCGGACGGGCCGGAATCGGGTCCCCACCAGCGCGTTCGAGAGCCCGGAGTGCGTCATCGATGGTCTCCACGATCACGATTCGCATCCCATTGGCGTGCGCTCGCGCGGGCTTCGCCTCGCAGCTTCGGCCAAAGGCCTCCGGGCATGCGGGGACGAGCATCAACTTGGCCCCGGCGCTTGACGCAACGGCAGCCTTCTGCTCCACGCCGCCCACCGGCACCACGGTGCCGTCGCTCAGGATCGCTCCCGTGACCGCAATGCGCTGCCCGCCGGTGAGGCTCCCATCGGTGAGGCTGTCGATGATCGCAAGAGTGAACGCCAGACCAGCCGACGGCCCACTCACGCGGTTGGTGTCGATCTGAACGTTGAACGGGAACTTCAGGTCGGAGATGTTCTCGCCCTGAATGCCCACGCACGCGATGGCTTCGTCGGCACCGCCTTCGCCCGCCGCGCATGGACGACTCGGGTCCGTGGTTGTGTGACCCGCCCGCACCGTGAGCTCCTGCTCGATGCCGTCGCGCAACACGGCGAAGCGCACGTCGTCGCCGGGCTCGTGCATCTGCACGAAGACCCCAACGTCCTCGGCCGCGGCGACCGGCCGGTCGTCGACGCTGAGCACCTCGTCGGCCGCTCGCAACACACCGAAGGCAGGGGCGTCGCACAGGACGTTCGAGATCACGACGCGACTGCTTTCCTCGGTCACTGCGTAGCCGAGCCGTTGGAGCGCCACCGTCTTGGCGCTCTCTTGCGACTGGCGCATGAGGAGCACCTGCAAGCTGGCGCTCTCTTCGTACGAGGCGCACCCGATGATCTCTTCACGCTTCGTCACCGTGATGTCGTCGTCGATCTTGGCGAAGAGATAGCGCCACAATGACGGATCGCGGTTCGACACTCGGACCGTGAGGTAGAGGAACTCACCCGGGTCGTTGAAGGTGGGCGCGCCGGAGATCGAGACCACCTGGTCGTCGAGCGGAGTCGCGTCCCCGGGCGAGAGCAGCACGTAGGGAACCTTCACGATGTTGCCGGCGATGACCGCGGCTCCGAGGAGCGCCAACGCCGTGGCCCCGGCGAACCGCCAGGCTCGGTGACGCTTGGAGCGTGGCGCGGGCGGCAACGGCGGCGGGCCGCCGATCCCCGTCGGCATCCCCATTGGGGGCTGGGTCATCGCACTGCCATGGCGCTGGTCCGGCCCCGTTTTCGTCGTGATATCTGCTTAGAGTGGAAGCGGATGAGCCCCGCGAGAGCCAGCCTGCCACGCACCTGGGTGACGGCGTGACGCGCCCCTGGATCGACGAGGACGACGTTCACTACGACGACAGCTCTGACGACGGCTACAACAACGGGGAGGATTGGTCCGATCCCAGCGCGTTGAGCCGGGGCTGGGCGTTCTTCCGACTCGTAGGGCTCGTGATCTTCTGCGGGTTGGCTGGCGGCGCGACCGTCGGGATCGGACTCTGGATCGCGCTCACCGCCCTCGACTCAAGTCTCTAGGAGACGAGCTCACCTCGGATGACGAGGCGGAATGCCTCACTGCCGGGCGGATGACACGTGAAGAGCGTGAGCGTCCGGCCCGGCTGTTGGTCGGCGATCCATGTCGCGCTCGGGTCGACCACGAAGCTTTCGGTCACCGAGTAGGTGAACGCCCCGTCGCTGGTGCTCACGATGATCTGATCACCGGACACCAGGCGGCCAAGGTCACGGAACTGGTGGTTGTAGGTAACCCGATGGCCGGCGATCACCGTGTTTCCCCATCCTCCGGGATCGGCCGTGCCCGGCCAGTGCCCAGGCCCCACATCGATGACCGTCTCCCAAAGCCCCTCGTAGAGCGTGGTGTCGAGGCCGATACGTGGGATGGCGATGCGACCGATGGCGATGACCGGGACGTCTGCGTTCGGATCGCTCGGGCTTCGGGTTGGCACCGGGAGCTTGAGGGGGTTCCGGAGGTCGTCGAAGCCGCTCGGCGCCAGCCGCTGCGCCGCCATGGCCGCAGTCGATTGGGGTCCGAAGACGACCACGCCAACACCGATCGAGGCCGCGACGAGCACACCCCCGAGAGCGGCACGGGCCCAGAGCTTCACGTCGTGCATCCCTCACATCGTCGTCGTACTCGCCGTCGGCCTGAAGCGTGACCCAGCCACAGTAGGTTCGCCGGCATGAGCGGCGACCCGGCGGTGAGTCGGGCGGCGGCCGCGGCGGCGCTCGGGCATCGGCGCCGGCTGCCCGGCGGCGCGGCCGATGAGCTCGCGGCGGCGGTCGACGGCGATCCGGATGCCCGAGTGCGGGCTGCCGCACTCGGCGCGCTGGTCCGATCCGGTGGGCCGCGCCGAGCGATGAGCGTGTGGCTACAAGCAGTCAACGACAACGACGCGCGGGTGCGACGTCGCGCCGCTGATCTTGCGCCCGAGCTCGCGACGCGCGCCGGCGTGAGTGATGTGGTCAGTCCACTCGTCGCTTTGCTCGCCGACGCCGACGTCACCGTTGTCGAAGCCGCCGCGTGGGCGCTCGGTGAGCTGGGCACCGATGCCGTACCCGCCGAAGCAGTCGCGTCGCTCGCGACCACGGTCACGAACCACGGTGATCCGATCGCGCGCGAAGCCGCGGTGGCCGCGCTCGGTGCACTCGGACACCCCGCCGGCCTTCCCGCAGTCCTAGCCGCGTGCACCGACAAGCCCCCGGTGCGTCGGCGCGCCGTGCTCGCGCTCGCGCCGTTCAGCGGTCCAAACGTCGACGCCGCACTCGCCGCCGCACTCAAAGACCGCGACTGGCAGGTACGCCAAGCCGCGGAAGATTTGGTACAGGACTAATCGAGTCCGGCGGCGCGGCGAGTGAGCGAAGCGAGTGAGCGCGCCAGGAAAGGCGACTACCGAGGTCCAGAGCCCCTCGGGCGGTCCATGAACATGTCGCGGAGGCGGTCGAAGCTCTCGAGGCAACGGCCGGCGCCGAGGACGACCGTCTCGAGCGGCATCTCGGAGATGCGGACGGGCACGCCGGTCTCGTGCTCGATGCGGCGATCGAAGCCACGCAGCATCCCGCCGCCGCCGACGAGGTGGATGCCCATCTCGAGCAGGTCCTGCGCGAGCTCCGGGGGCGTCTCGGCGAGCGCCTGCTTGACCGAGGTGAGGACCCGGCTAATCGGCTCCTCCAGCCCCTCACGAATCTCTTCGGGCTCGAGCACGATCGTGCGGGGCAACCCGCTCATGAGGTCGCGCCCACGCACTTCGGCTTTGAACTCGTCGGCGGTCGGGAACGCGGAGCCGATGGCAAGCTTGATCTCCTCTGCGGTGCGCTCACCCACCGCAATGCCGTGGTCGCGGCGGAGGTAGGCGGAGATCGCGGCGTCGAAGTCGAAGCCGCCCACGCGCACGGCCTGAAGCGAGACGATGCCGCCCATCGAGATGACGGCCATCTCGCTCGTGCCGCCGCCGATGTCGACCACCATGTTGCCG
>CAMDCC010000280.1 GCA_945889545.1 Bifidobacterium breve
CGCGAGCTTCTCCTTCGACGCAACGGTGTCGATGGCGTAGATGCGGCTCGCGCCCTTCACCTTGGCCCCCTGGATCACGTTGAGGCCCACGCCGCCGACGCCGAACACCGCGCAGGTGTCGCCGATGCCGAGGTTCGTACGGTTCCAGACCGTGCCGATGCCGGTGAGCACGCCACAGCCGATGAGACACGCGACGTTCAGGTCGAGATCGTCATCGACCTTCACGCACTGCACCGCCTGCACGACCGTGAACTCGGAGAGGCACGAGGTGGCGGCAAAGTTCCACGCGTCCTCCCCTCCTACCGTGAACGGCTGGCTGGCGTTCGAGATGCTCTTGCGGCAGTAGGCGGGCCGACCGGTCTCGCACCACTTGCACGCACCGCAGAATGCCATGGTGTGCAGCACGACGTGGTCGCCCGGCTTGACGTTGGTGACGGCTTCGCCCACCTGGTCGACGACGCCGGCGCCTTCGTGTCCGAGCACCGACGGCGTTGGCCACGGGATCGTGCCGTCGATCACGCTGAGATCGCTGTGACAGAGCCCGGCAGCCACGACACGCACCCTGACCTCGGTGGGGCCGGGCGCGCGCACCTCAACGTCGTCCCGGATCGCCGCCTTCGTGCCGTCGTAGACCAATGCCTTCATGAGTGGTGAATCCCCCGCTGTCGTCCGGTCATCCGGGCCAGATCACGCTTTGGATCTCGGTGTGTGCGTACAAGCCCCAATCGCCGCCGTCGCGGCCGACGCCGCTCATCTTGAAGCCACCGAACGGGGCCTCGTGGTTGCGCTGCGCGGTGTTGATGCCAACGTGCCCGGCCTGGAGCTGCTGCGCCATCCCGTACGCCTTTCCAGTGTCCTCGGAGAACACGTAGTCGTACAGGCCGTACGGCGAGTCGTTGGCGATGGCGATCGCTTCGTCGTCATCGTCGTACGGCACCACCACGATCACCGGGCCGAAGATCTCCTCGCGCACCGCAGTCATGTCGTTGTTGCAGTTCGCGATCAGCGTGGGGCCAACGTAGAAACCGCGGTCGAAGCCCTCGGGTCGACGACCGTCCACCACGACGTCGGCGCCCTCGTCGGCACCCGACTGGATGTAGCCCTCGATGCGGTCGCGGTGGACGCCGGTGATCACGGGACCGACCATCGTCTCGGGCGACTCCGGCGGACCGACCTTCAGGTTCGGCGCCGTCGCGGTGAGCCCACCGACGAGTTGGTCGTAGACGCTGCGGTGCACGATCGCACGTGTCGGTGCGGTGCAGATCTGCCCCGAGTGGAAACCCCACACGCTGGCGAGCCCGGTGATCGCCTTCGTGATGTCGGCGTCCTCACAGACGATGCATGCGCCCTTGCCGCCCAGCTCCAACAGCAGGCGCTTCATCGTCTTGGCGCCGGCTTCGTAGATCTTCACGCCCACACCGGTGGAGCCGGTGAAGCTCACCATGTCGATGTTTGGCGACTCCACGAGCGCCTGCCCGACCTCCGGTGCAGAGCCGGTGACGACGTTGATCACGCCGGGCGGGAAGCCGACCTCCCGACAGATGTCGGCGAACTCGATGATCGCCAGCGGATCCTGCGGCGCGGGCTTCATCACGATCGTGTTCCCGGTGGCGAGCGCCGGGCCGACCTTGCCGGCCATGTTCACCAACGGGAAGTTGTACGCCGTGATGCACGCGACGACGCCGACCGGTTGGCGCAACACCTGGCCCCCGATGACGCCCCCGGGTGCGAGCGGCGTGGTGGGCATGATCGACGGCGGCAGCGCCACGTTGATGTCCTGCATCGCGCCCCTGGCGTAGCGCTGGAAGCGCGCCACGGCTTGGGGCACTTGGAGCGCCGACCCCACATTCAACGTGGCGCCGGTCTCCGCGATGATCAGCGGCAGCAGCTCGTCACTGCGCTGCTTGATCGCATCGGCGAGTGCGAGCAAGAGGTTCGCCCGCTCTTCGGGCGTCGTGCGCTTCCACGCCGGCGACGCGTCGCGTGCGGCCTGCGCCGCTGCTTCGGCATCGGCCGCAGTGGCTTCGGGTGCCTCGCCGACGATGTTCTCAGTGGCCGGGTTGACGATCCCGTACGTGCCGCCACCACCATCGACCGACTCGCCACCGATCAGCAGTTGATACGTCTTCGAAGCCATGAGCGCGGAACCTATCGTCCTACGGACCAGCGGGGACGGGGACGGTGTGCGTGTCGCGACCCGAGCGCAGGATCGTCCCCGGGAGATCGCCGGTGATCGCGCCGTCGGCGACGATCGCGCGGCCGTTCACATAGACACGCTGCACACCGGTCGAGCCGGCGTAGAGGCGGCCGGCGCCACCGGGGAGGTCGTGCACGAGCGTGACGTCCTCCATGTCGACCGTTGCCGGGTCGAACACCACGAGGTCGGCGTGCGAGCCCTCGGCGATCACGCCCCGGTCGCGCAATCCGAGGAGCTCGGCCGGCGCTTGCGTGATGAGCTGCACGGCCCGCTCGAGCGGGACGAGCTTGCGACCCCGCAAGCAATCGGCGAGGAACCGTGTGGTGTATGGCGCGCCACACATGCGATCCAGATGCGCACCCGCGTCGGAGCCGCCGAGCAGCACGTCGTCGCGGTCCCATGCTTCCTTGCGGAGCTGCCACGAGCCGTCGTCGCTGTCGGTCGGCAGCGGCCACAGCACCGTGCGCAGGTCGTCGGCCAGCACGATGTCGAGGAGCGTGTCGAAGGAATCCTGGCCGCGTTCCTTGGCGATGTCGGCGACGCGCCGCCCCTTCAACCCCTCGTTGGCTGCCGAATAGGTGTCGCCGAGCATGTAGCGACCCCAGCCGGTCAGCCGGGCGATCACGCCGGCCTCCGGCGCTCGGGCGCGTTCGGCGAGGAAGCTCCGCACCTCCGGATCGCGCAGCTTCGCCATGCGCTCCGGCACCGGCAGGTTCATGATCGATGCCCAGTCCGGGAGCATGAACAACGCGCAGTAGTTGAGGAAGCTCATGTTCATCTCGACGAGCACAGGCATCGTGAGCGCAACCGCTCGCCCACCCCGCGCCGCGGCATTCTCGCAAGCAGCAAGCTGCTCGCGGTAGCGCTCTGGCTCCTTCGAGTCGATCGTGAGCACATTCCAGTTCAGTGGCCGGCGCGCCGCGAGCGTCATGTCGGCCATGAGCTCGACCTCGTCGGGCCGGAAGCCGCGCAGACATCCATCGGTCACGTACTCGAGCATCGTGCCCTCGTACGCGCGAACCGCAGCGCACAGCGCGAGCACTTCGTCGCGCGACGCCCAGCGCGATGCAACCGGTTCACCGTCGCCGTCGGAGTGCGTAAAGGAGA
Organism: Bifidobacterium breve; assembly: GCA_945889545.1. Lineage (GTDB taxonomy): Bacteria > Actinomycetota > Acidimicrobiia > IMCC26256 > PALSA-555 > SHVJ01. The sequence continues at coordinate 3,305 of CAMDCC010000280.1, forward strand.
GCGTGGTTGAGAAGCCCAGTCCCCCGGCTTCGATGCACTCGCTCAGCAGCAGCGCCATCTCGTCGACTTGTTCCGGCGACGCGACATTCCCGACCGCGTCAGCGCCCATGACCTTGCGGCGCAGCGCGCAGTGACCAACAAGGAATCCCGCGTTCACTCCAACGTTGCCATCGAGCGCGTCGAGGTACTCGGCGAAGCTCGACCACTTCCACGGCACGCCCTCTTCGAGCGCCTTGAGGGGCATACCCTCGACCTTGGCCATCATCTGACGCGTGTAGTCGGCGTCGCGCGGGTCGAGCGGCGCCAAGGTGAAGCCACAGTTACCACCGATGATCGAGGTCACACCGTGAAGGCTCGACGACGCTGCGGGCGGATCCCAGAAGAGCTGCGCGTCGTAGTGCGTGTGGGGATCGACGAACCCGGGCGTGACGACCAGGTCCGTCGCGTCGACGACCTCGTTCGCAGGCTCGTCGACATCACCAACTTCGCCGACCACAACGATGCGACCGTCGCGCACCCCCACATCGGCGCGCTTTCCGGGCGCGCCGGTGCCGTCGACCACAGTGCCGCCTCGGATCAGCTGGTCGAGCATCGGTCCCCCTCCGGTCTACCTAGGTGAAACACGTTCTAGTTTTCCCCGCCAGCGCCCGTCGGGCAAGGCCGCGAACCAAGCGTTCAA
>CAMDCC010000281.1 GCA_945889545.1 Bifidobacterium breve
TCGTCGTGGTCGAGGTTGCCCGCCACCGCGACCACCACGTTGCTCGGGTGGTAATGCCGATTATGAAATGCACTGATTTCGGCCGACTGCATCGCGTTGATCGTGGCCGGCGCACCGATAACCTCACGCCCGATCGGGTGGCCCGGGAAGATCGCGCCTGCGAACACGTCGTGGACGAGATCCTCCGGCGCGTCGTCGCGCATGCGGATCTCTTCGAGGATCACCTGCCGTTCGGCGTCGACGTCGCTTTGACGCAGTGCCGGCCGCCAGACGATGTCGGAGAGGATCTCGATCGCGAGCGAAAGGCATGCGTCGGGCACCCGCACGTAGAAGGCGGTGAGTTCCTGGGTGGTGAACGCATTCATGTCGCCACCCACCGATTCGACCGCTTCCGCGATCTCGACGGCGCTGCGCGCGTCGGTGCCCTTGAACAGCAGATGCTCCAGGAAGTGGCTCGCACCCGCGAGCTCGTCGGGCTCATCGCGCGAGCCGGTGCCGACCCAGAAGCCGACAGCCACCGACCGCAGTCCAGGCATCGCCTCCGTGACGACGCGGGCGCCGCTCTCGAGACGCGTCCGACGAATCGCCGCCGGTACGGCAGTCCCAGCCATCACCAGATCATCGGCGTGGATTCGGGACCCTGTAGGGATGCTTGGCACGGGCGGCTAGGAGAGCTGGTCCGGTTAGCGCCGGCCGCCACCGCCGCCACGCCCGCCTCGGCCACCACGTCCGCCACCACCGCCGCCACGGCGGGGGGCTCCCCCACCGCCGCCAGTACGTGCGGCCTCGGCCGGGCCGAGATCGCCGAACTCCTTCTTGGCCTGGGCTTCCCACTGGTCCTCGAACGACGCGACCGGAGCCGCCGAGCTGGACCGCTCGCCGCGATCGCCGTTGCCAGCAGGGGCGTCACCATCATCGCCATCGGCGCTGGACTCGCGGGGAGCGCGCTCAGTGCGCTCCCGACGAGGCGGACGGTCGTCGCGGTCGCTGCCGCCACCTCCGGCACCACCACCGGCACCACCACCGCTGCCACCGCCGTCGCTCCCACCCTCGTGACCGGTACCTTCGGCACCGACGAGGCTCAGCGAGAGCTTGCCGCCGTTGTCGATGTCGTCGACGCGCACCTCGACCTCGTCACCGAGGTTGAGCACATCTTCGACCCGGTCGATGCGCTTGCCGCCACCGAGCTTGGAGATGTGGAGCAGCCCGTCACGCCCGGGAAGGATGTTGACGAACGCACCGAACTTGGTGATGTTCACCACGCGGCCCGTGTAGTTGGCGCCGAGCTCGGCGGTCGGCGGGTCGAGGATGAGCTCGATGCGCCGCTTCGCTTCCTCGACGGCGAGGCCGTCGCGGGAACCGATCGACACGCGGCCGGCGACACCATCGTCGCTGACCGACACGTCGGCACCCGTCTCCTGGGTGATCGTGTTGATGACCTTCCCCTTGGGGCCGATCACCTCGCCGATCTTGTCCATCGGGATCTCGAAGCTGATGATCTTCGGTGCTGCCGGACGCACGTCGGAGCGGGGCTCCGAGATCGCCGCGTTCATCACGTCAAGGATCTTCAGGCGTGCGTCCTTGGCCTGGAGGAGCGCCTTGGAGAGCACGTCGGCCGGGATGCCGTCGATCTTCGTGTCGAGCTGGAGCGCGGTCACGAAGTCGCTGGTGCCGGCAACCTTGAAGTCCATGTCGCCGAACGCGTCCTCGGTGCCGAGGATGTCGGTGAGCGTGACGTACTTGCCGTCCTGGAGCACCAGGCCCATCGCGATGCCGGCGACCGGCGCCTTGATCGGCACGCCACCGTCCATCAGCGAGAGCGTGGAGCCACACACCGATGCCATCGACGTTGAGCCGTTCGATGCGAGCACATCGGAGACGACGCGCATCGTGTACGCCCACTCTTCGGCACTCGGGAGCACCGGCACGATCGCCCGCTCGGCGAGCGCACCGTGACCAACCTCACGCCGCTTCGGTGACCCGACCCGACCCGTCTCACCCGTGGAGAACGGTGGGAAGTTGTAGTGGTGCATGTAGCGCTTGCGGTCGTCGACACCGATCGTGTCGAGCATCTGCTCCATGCGAGGCATGCCGAGCGTCGCGACGCTGAGCACTTGAGTCTCGCCGCGCTGGAAGAGGCCGTCACCGTGCGACGTCGGGATGATCCCGACCTCGGAGGAGATTGGCCGCAGGTCGGCGATGCCGCGCCCGTCGATGCGCACGCCTTCGTCGACGATGCGCGTGCGCACGATCTGCTTCTGCAGCGACCGGAACGCCTTCTTGAGCTCACCGCCGCGTCCGGCAAACGCACCTGGCGCGTCAGAGGTGCCCACGAGCTCACCAAGGAGTGACTCCTGGATCTTGTCGAGAGCCTCGTTGCGGTCGTGCTTGTCAGCCACCTTCATTGCGTCGGAGGTACCGGCGTTGGCCGCGGCCTCGACCGCCGCATACGCGTCGGGCTGGTAGTCGACACTCGGCTCGTAGGGAACCGCCGTGATCGGGCCACGGGCCGCGACGTAGTCCTTGACGAGCTGGTTCTGCAGCCCGATCGAAGCCTTGATCCATTGCTTCGAGGCCTCGAGGCCCTCGGTGATCACCTCTTCGGTGACCTTCGGTGCGCCGCCTTCGTACAGCTTCCAGGTGGCGTCTGTACCGCCGGCTTCCACCATCATGATGGCGACGTCGCCGTCGGGTAGCTCACGACCGGCGACCACCATCTCGAAGGTCGACTCGTCGCCCTCTTGATAGGTGGGATGCGCGATCCACTCGCCGTTCACCTGCGCGACGCGCACGGCGCCGATCGGGCCGTTGAACGGGATGCCCGAGACCATCAGGGCCGCGGACGCGCCGTTGATCGAGGCGATGTCGTGTGGGTTCTCGAGGTCGGCACCGAAGATGGTGGAGATCACCTGCACTTCGTTGCGGAAGCCCTCGGGGAACGACGGGCGCAACGGCCGGTCGGTCAGCCGACAGGTGAGGATCGCCTGCTCGCCCGGGCGGCCCTCGCGCCGGAAGAACGAGCCGGGGATCTTGCCCGCGGCGTACATGCGCTCTTCGACGTCGACCGTCAGGGGGAAGAAGTCGATGCCCTCACGGGGCTTGGATGTGACGACCGTGGTGAGCAGGACGGTCTCACCAAGCTGCACGACGACGGCGCCGTCGGCCAGCTGGGCGAGCTTGCCCGTCTCGAAGGACATGGTCTTGCCGGCCGCATTGACTGGGCCGGAAACTCGGATGGCATCAGACCCGTTGGAATTGGGCATGGGAGCCGCTCCTCTCATCTGTGGCGAGAGCGGCGGTTCCCAGTTGGCAGGGTCCGAGCTCGACACAAGGGGTCGAACTCGGGCACTGGCGACTGACAACCGGCGCCGCTCGCGTGTTCTCGTCTACGCGAGACGGGGAGCGGGCGTTCCGCTCCCCGAGGTAGTGCTGTTGGTTGTTACCGGCGAAGACCCAGCTTGGCGATCAAGGCTCGATACCGCTCGACATCGTTGTGTCGGAGGTAGTCGAGCAGCCGACGACGCTGACCGACCAACATGAGCAGCCCACGGCGCGAGTGATGGTCCTTACCGTGGACCTTCAGGTGCTCTGTGAGGTGGTTGACCCGCTCCGTCAGGAGCGCAACCTGGACCTCCGCCGAGCCGGTATCGGTCTCATGGCGGCGGTGCTCGGTGATCGTGGCAGCTTTGTCGGGCATGCGTTACTGGAGTCTCTTCACGGTGGAGAGTGTCCAGCCGGACGGCCGGAACCCGTGCAGGGTACCAGGGACGGTGCCCATTGGACACATGGGGCCCATCGCGGCGGAACCCGGCCGCTGGAACTAGCCCGCACCTTTCAGTAGTGGACCGCTGATTGTCGGCGCGCGTCCGCGAAAACGCCCTCCTGGTAAGGGAGACTGTGGTTGGTAATGCACACAGGTCCGCGACCAGGAGGGCACTTCCGAGGTGAAGGCTAACTCGCGTCGACCC
>CAMDCC010000282.1 GCA_945889545.1 Bifidobacterium breve
GTGCAGCACACAACGGAACCGTGTGGACGGGTTCGCTCTGACTACGGATCAGAAGGTTGGGGGTTCGACTCCCTCCGAGCGCGCTGCACCTCTTCTATCAGCGCACGTCGGCGCAGGCCGCGATGGCCGCATCGGCGGCGACGTTGACCGCTTTCATCGTTCCCATGCCGAGCTTGGCGAGGTAGAGGATCTTCCACGGTCGGCGCAACAGGTACTTCGCGAGCGCCCTACCGTTTCCGGAACCGTCGGCACCCGCGAGCTTCAACACCTCGACGTCCACCGTGTCGTCGTCGCCGCGATCGCTGATGCCGCGGTACGCGGACCATGGCACTCCGCGCGCCTCGCACACGAGACCCACCGCCGAGGTCTCCATGTCGACGCTGACCACGCCGTCGGCGATGAACCTGGCGTTGGTCTCGTCGTCGTAGCCGAATCGATCGGACGTGACGATCGTGCCGCGCGGCGTGGCCGAGCCCAGCACATTGGGTCTGACCTGCTTGCCGGTCGCCTCATCGATGACGAGCTCCGGGATCACGAGGTCGCCGATCGCAACCGAAAGTCCCATCCCTCCCGCGATGCCGACCACCATCACGTGGTCGACCGCGATCCCGTCGAGCAGGCGTTCGGTCGTCTCCTTGGCCGGCTGCGTGCCGATGCCGGTGATGGCCGCGACGACCAGCACGTCGCCCACGTGGCCGACATGGGAGTACGCGCCGTTGCCTTCGTCGGTGCGTTGGAGCGGGATCTTCCTTTTCAGCGGGGCCAGTTCAGGAACCATCGGAGCGAGCATCGCGACGGTCTTGCGGGACTCGGTCCTTCGAGGCTCGGTCATGCGGGGAGCATGCCCGAGCCGGAACGGGTCACGCACGGCGAGAGCGAGGCCGCCGCCAGGGGTAGAACATTGGGATGAAGTTTCGCAAGCGGGCCAAACTCGATCCCGGACAGGTCTCGGACCGGCGCGGCGGACTCGGAGGCGGGATGCAGAGCCTCCCGGGAGGCCTCGCGCTCGGGGGCGGCGGCGGGATCGTAGGGGATCATCGTGGTGATCCTTGCCCTGACCGGCGGGATCGATCTCAGCGGTGGGGGCAGCGGTGGGGGCAGCGGAAGCGGCTTCACCTTCGACGGCGAGGAGAATCCCGAGCTCGCACAGAACTGCCAGACGGGTGACGACGCGAACCAGTCCCAGGATTGCCGCATCGTCGCGGTCGTGAACTCGGTGCAGGAGTACTGGTCGGGCGCGGTGTCGGGGTACCGCCCGGCCGACACCGTGCTCTTCGAAGGTCAGGTGTCGACCGGCTGTGGTGGCGCGTCTTCGGCCGTCGGCCCGTTCGCGGAGGCGTACGTGATCGCCCATGAGTACGGCCACCACGTGCAGAACCTGCTCGGCACGAACGATCGTGTGGGGAGGGCTCAAGGGCCCGAATCAGGATCCGTCCGACTCGAGCTCCGGGCCGATTGCTTCGCCGGCGTGTGGGCCGCGAACGCGATCGAGACCGGCCTGATCTCCGAACTCACGGATCGCGACATCAAGATCGGCCTCGACGCCGCGGCATCGGTCGGTGACGACCGGATCCAGGAGCAGACCACCGGGCGCGTCGACCCCGAGTCATGGACGCACGGCTCAGCGAGCCAACGCCAGGAGTGGTTCACGCGAGGCTACCGCCGAGGAAGCGACGAGTCCTGCAACACCTTCGCCGACAACGCGCTGTGACCCACTGCGGCCGCGCGGCTGCATTCGCAGTCGCGTCGTTGCTCATCGGCGCGACCATGACGGTGACCGCACCTGCAGCCACTCGACGCGCTGGAACCGATGTACCGCCCGATGTGGAGCAGCACGCGGACGAGTGGGTGCTCCCGCACCGCGACTACGAGAACAGCCGCGCCACCACCGACTCTACGATCACCGCCGCCAATGTGGGCACGCTGGAGCTTGCATGGTCGAAAGAGATGCCAGGTCGAGGATTGTTCGGAAACCTCGCGTCCACGCCGCTCATTGTTGGTGACACCGTCTACGCGCAAGACCTCACGAGCAACGTGTGGGCACTCTCGCTCGCCGACGGCAGCGTGAAGTGGTCGAAGAAGTACGACGAGCCGGTCATTGGTCCGAACGGCATCGGCGTCGGGTACGGCAAGGCGTTCGCCGTGATCGGTCGGGGCGAAGTCGTGGCGTTCGACGCCGAGACGGGCAAGAAGATCTGGGCGCGCTCGATCAACCTCGACCCGCAAGACGGCGTGTCGATCCAACCCACGCCGGTCGGGGGCCTCGTGCTGCTCAGCACGTTCCCGGGCAACATCGACGAGCAGGACTTCCCTGCCGGTGTGCGCGGTGTGCTCCAAGCGCTCGACCAGAAGACCGGTAAGCGCGTCTGGAAGTTCGACACTGTGAAGGGGAACCTCTGGGGTCACCCCGAGGTGAATGCCGGTGGTGGCGCGTGGTATCCGCCGGCCGTCGACCTCGAGCGCGGCATCGCGTACTGGGGGACGGGCAACCCCGCGCCGTGGCCGGGCACGCCGCAGTACCCCGGGGCCACGAGCCGCAAGGGGGACAACCTCTACACCGACAGCGTGCTCGCGGTGAACATCAAGGACGGGAAGCTGCAGTGGTACCAGCAGGCGAACCCGCACGACATCTTTGACCACGATCTCCAGCTCACGATGCTCATGGACGATGCCGACGGGCGTCAGCTCGTGATCGCGTCCGGCAAGCTCGGCATCGTGTTCGCGTACGACGCGAAGACCGGCGATCCGGTGTGGGAGACGCCCGTCGGTACGCATCTGAACGACCATCTCAAGGAGCTCCCCGTCGCGACCGGCGTGGCGCCCGGCCCACTCGGCGGTGTGCTCACACCGATGGCGCACGCCGACGGCGTGATCTATGTGCCCGTGGTCGAGAACCCCGCCACATACATCCCCAGCAGTCCGAACTTCGTGAGCGGCTTTGCCCTGAACGGCGGCTCGGGCACGTTCGTGGCGATCGACGCCGCGACCGGCGGTATCCTGTGGGAGCACAAGCTCCCGAAAGGGATGAATTTCGGTGGCGCCACCGTGGTGAACGACCTCGTGTTCACGTCGACCGCCGACGGCACGGTGTACGCGCTCGACCGCGAGACCGGTGCCGAGGTGTGGACGTATCAGGCCGGCGGAGCCATCAACGGTTGGCCCGCGGTCGTCGGCGACACGATCCTCATCCCGGTCGGAGCGTCGGAACCCCCCGCGCTCATCGCGCTGCGTCTCCCAGACCCGAGCAAGTGACGCTTTGCCACCAAATACGCGGCAAAGCGTCACTTGCTCGAGGTGTTCAGGGCGTTATGCGCAGGTGGGTGGGCGGCGGTCGGACCAGGGGCGGGCGGTCTCGAGCTGGCTGGCGAGTCGGATGAGGATGTCCTCGCGGCCGTAGGCGGCGACGAGCTGCACACCGACGGGCATGCCGTCGTCGCCCCAATGGAGTGGCAGCGAGATTGCGGGTTGGCCGGTGATGTTGAACGGCATCGAGAACGCGGTGATCTCCATCAGCTTCGGGAGCGAGGTCTCGAGTGGCGCGTCTGGTCCGAGCTCTCCGAGTCGGGGGGTTGGGCCCGCGACCATCGGGGTGACGAGCACATCGTGTCCGTCGGCCCACCACTGTGCGACGCCGCGGGCGTAGCGCTGCGCGGTCTCGATCGCCTGGATGTACGCCGATCCGGTCACCGTGCGGCCGACTTCCACTTGCATCGCGTTCCACGGTTCGAGCTCCGACGGCGCGATCTCGCGCCCGAGCCGCTCGCTCCAGCGATCGAGCTCGCGAGTGACGAACACCGGGAACGTGCCAGCAACCGCGGCGCCGAAGCCCGGGTCGTCGAGCGCGGGGATCGTGGCCTGTTCAACCGTGTGACCGAGCTGCTCGAGAAGAGCGACCGTCTGTTGCACTGCGGCGACGGCGTCGGCGTGCGACTCGCCGCGGTCTGCGCCTCGGTGGGTCC
>CAMDCC010000283.1 GCA_945889545.1 Bifidobacterium breve
AAATGGCACTCGATCAAGCACAAGAAGGGGGCCGCCGATCAGGCGCGCGCCAAGCTGTTCGCGAAGCTGATCCGCCAGATCGAGGTCGCCGCGCGCGAGGGGGGTCCTGACCCCGATGCGAGTCCCACGCTGCGCAGCATGGTGCAGAAGGCTCGCGACTCCTCAGTGCCGGTAGACACGATCGAGCGGGCGATCAAGCGCGGGTCTGGCGACCTCGAAGGCGTTCGCTACGAGCCCGTGACCTACGAGGGCTATGCCACGAACGGGGTCGCGGTGCTCGCCGAATGCCTCACCGATAACCGGAACCGCACCGGTCAGGAGGTCAAGAACGTCTTCACTCGCAATGGCGGCTCGCTGGCTGAGCCGGGCGCGGTGTCATGGCAGTTCGAACGCAAGGGAGCCATCCTGCTCGACAAGGCTGCGGCAACCGAAGACGACCTGATGTTGGCCGCGCTCGACGCGGGTGCCGAAGACATCGCCGACCAGGGCGACATGTGGCAGGTCACGACCGGCCCCTCGGATCTGCACGCCGTCCGCACGGCGATCGAAGCCGCAGGCATCAGCGTGGCCAGCTCGGAGCTCACCATGCTTCCGACGACGAGCGTGCCCTTGGGCGACGAGACCGGCGCTCGCGCCGTGATCCGCGTCATCGACGCGCTCGAAGAGCTCGATGACGTCCAAAGTGTCTACGCAAACTTCGATATCCCCGACGACGTGCTCCAGGCGGTGCTCGCATGAGCCGCGGCCCCGACGTCGGCGATGTCGCGCCCGACTTCACGCTGCCGGGCGTGCAGCGTCGTTCAGAGGGGAGTACCGAGCGGCGCGACTACACGCTGTCCGCATACCGAGGAAAGAAGGTGCTGTTGGCCTTCTACCCGGGCGACTTCACGCCAGGGTGCACGAAGCAGATGTGTACGTACCGAGACAATTTCGATGAGTTCGAGGGCGCCGCGGCGACCGTGCTCGGGATCTCACCGCAAGACATCGACAGTCACGAGCGCTGGATCGAGAAGCAGGGATTCCAGTTCCCGCTGCTTACCGACACGGAGCGCAAAGTTGCGGAGGCGTACGGGATCGCAGCTCCGGTGATCGGCGTGAAGCGGTCGATCTTCCTCATCGACACCGAGGGCGTAATCCGGTACCGGTACATGGGGACGATCAAAGCGATCTTCAAGACACCCAAGTCGTTGGCGGGGATCCTCGAAGGCATGCAGTAGTGGACCCCGACGCGGCCCGGACATTCATCCGGGCGAATCATCGCGGGGTGCTTGCTACCTTCCGACGCGACCAACGTCCTCAGCTCTCGCCCGTTGCTTGTGGGATCGATGCCGACGGCTGTGTGGTGGTCAGCAGTCGTGAGACCGCGATCAAGGTGAAGAACCTTCGGCGCGACTCGCGTGCGTCGGTGTGCGTGTTCAACGATGGGTTCTTCGGCGAGTGGCTCCAGGTCGAGGGGACAGCGGAGATCGTCTCGCTTCCGGAGGCGATGGACGGGCTCGTCGACTATTACCGGAACGCGGTTGGGGAACACCCCGACTGGGACGACTACCGGGCGGCCATGGAGAAGGATCGCCGCGTGCTCATCCGGATCGCCATCGAGCGCGCGGGGCCTGACCACAGCGGCTAGCAGCATCATGGGGACCCGGCAGTAGATTCATCCGACGACCGAGACCTGGGGGATACCTGCGTGGACATGTCGATCACCGTGAACGGGCACGAGCAGCGCCACGATGTCGAGCCGCGTACGTTGCTCGTGCAATTCCTGCGGGAGTCTTGCGATCTCACCGGCACCAAGGTGGGATGCGACACGTCGTCATGCGGGGCGTGCACCGTGCTTGTGGACGGCGAGTCGGTGAAAGCGTGCACGATGCTGGCCGCCCAGGCCGACGGCTCGGGCGTCACCACGATCGAAGGGCTCGCCACGAACGGCGAGCTCCACGCGGTGCAGCGCGCGTTCACCGAGCACCATGGGTTGCAATGCGGCTATTGCACCGCAGGCATGGTGCTCGCGGCCGTGTCGTTCCTCGACGAGAACCCCAACCCGACCGAGGCTGAAGTCCGGCTCGGGCTGGAGGGCAACCTCTGTCGTTGCACCGGCTACCACAACATCGTGCAGGCTGTGCTTGCCGCGGCGGGGTCGAAGTGATCCCCGCCGCGTTCGACTACGTGCGCGCCGGCTCGGCCGACGAGGTGCTGGCCGCGCTCGCCGAGCATGGCGACGACGCCAAAGTCCTCGCGGGGGCATGTCGTTGCTCCCGCTCATGAAGCTCCGGCTGGCGACGCCGAGCGTCCTCGTCGATGTCGGCCGCGTGAGCGATCTCGCATACGTGAACGATGCCGGTGACCACATCGCGATCGGCGCGCTCACCCGTCACCGCGAGCTCGAGACCAGCGACCTGCTCGCGCGCGAGTGCGGTGTGCTCCAGGCCGTCGCGGCCGAGGTTGGCGACAACCAGGTCCGCCATCGCGGCACGATCGGCGGGTCGACCGCGCACGGCGACCCTGCGTCGGATCTGCCGGCAGTGCTCCTCGCGCTCGATGCTACCTGCGTGGTGCGTGGTCCGAGCGGCGAACGCATGATCCCCGCGGCCGAGTTCTTCCTCGGCTTCCTCGAGACCGCGCTCGCGCCCGATGAGCTCCTCGTCGAGATCCGGGTGCCGAAGCCGGGGGCGACCGGCTACTCGTACCAGAAGTTCAACCGGCGAGCCCAGGACTGGGCGATCGTGGGCGCGCTCGCGGTCCGCAACGGCACGACTCGCGTCGCGTTGGTGAACATGGGATCAAGGCCGATCCGTGCGAGTGGAGTCGAAGAGGCCCTCGCGTCAGGGAGCTCGGCGGCCGAGGCGGCCGAACGCGCCGCAGAAGGTACCGAGGCACCGAGCGACCTCAACGCGACCCCTGCATACCGCGAGCACCTGGCGCGCGTGTTGGTACGCCGTGCCTTGGAAGCCGCCGGCGCGTGAGCACGGCCGCGGCGCTCCTGGCCGCGGGACATGGCTCGCGCTTCGTGGGCAACCGCCACAAGCCGTTGGCGCTGTTGCGCCGGCGACCGCTCGCGGCCTGGGCCATCGACGCCGCCGTCAACAGCGGACTCCAACCGGTGCTCCTCGTGGTGGGCTCGCATTCGCGCAACGTCGCGCGGCTCGCGCCACCCGGCGTCGAGGTTGTCGACGCACCTCATTGGGAGATGGGCATCGCCCACTCGGTGCATGCGCTGCTCGATGCGCTCGAACCGAGAGCAACGGTGAGCGCTGTCTGCATCGGGCTCGCCGATCAACCCAACGTGAGTGCGGAGGCGTTCACGCGCCTTGCTCGGGCCCACGACGACGGCGCCGAGCTCGCGGTTGCGACCTACAACGGCGAGCGCGGGAACCCGGTGCTGCTCGGCCGATCGCTGTGGGACGAGGCGCGCCGCCTGAAGGGCGATGTCGGCGCTCGGGCGCTCATGGCCCAGCATGCTCCGGTCGAGGTGGACTGCACAGACACAGGTTCACCGCGTGATGTCGATACGCTCGATGACCTGCACGCGCTCGAAGTGGAGCTCGAAGTGGAGCTCGAAGTGGAAGAGGATCAACAGTGAATATCACCGATGAGTTTCGGGTGGGTGTGCCCATCGACGAGGCGTGGCGCATCTTCCTCAACGTCGAGGGAATCGCGCCGTGCATGCCCGGTGCCCAGCTCCAGGAAGTCGAAGGCGATGAGTACCGGGGGACCGTGAAGGTGAAGGTCGGTCCGATCACTGCGCAGTACAAGGGCACCGCCAAGATCGTTGAAGCTGATGAAGTCGCTCGCCGGATCGTCCTCAAAGCTGATGGTCGCGATACTCGAGGTCAAGGAAACGCGTCGGCCACCATCACGGCGTCGTT
>CAMDCC010000284.1 GCA_945889545.1 Bifidobacterium breve
CACCTTGTTGACGCGGCCCGCGTTGACCTCGGCGCGGAACTTCGTGAACGTGAGCTCTTTCGCACCCCCGCTCCCGGGGGAGAGCACGTTGGTGATCGTGAACACGCCGATGAGCAAGAGGATGAGGAGCCAGGGCAGCATGCGGGTCCACGACGCCGACGCGGGTGGCTGCGGCCGATCGCCCGGTCGACGATCGGGGCCACCCGTCGGGCGACGGCCCGGGGGCATCTCTTTGGGGGGGCGGCTCATGGGGGCTCCTGGCACGCGGACCGACGCCGGAGAGTCGCCGGATCGTCGCTTCCGTTCGCCCCCATCGTACGGCCCCGAAACGGCGCAGGGAGCAGCGGGATCCCGCGGTAGCCATGATGGTCGCCACTACCGTGAGCGGATGGACGGCGTTGCCGCGACGCCGAACCCGAATCAAGACCCGAACCAGAGCCCCAACCCGAGCCCTAACCCGAGCCCGGTGCGGTGGGGCATCTCGGACGCCGCGCTCGCGTGGATCGTGTCCCTTGTCGCCGCGGCGTTCGCGCTCGCGCCGTTCGTCGATGGTGACGGCGTGCCGAGGCGCGACGAGGCGCTCGCGACCTTCATTGCCCTCGTATGCCAGTCCGTGGCGGTGGTTGGTGTGCTCGGACTGGTCTCGCGCTCACGGGGTCTCGGAACCCTCGCGAGAGATTTCGGCCTCCGGATCCGTCTCCGCGATGCGCCGTGGGCGATCGCCGGACTGGCGCTCGCCGGCTTCGCCAGCCTGATCACGAAGCCGATCCTCGACGCCGGCGATCTCGAGCAACGCTCGCAGGACGTCAAGCGCATCTTCGACCAGGCCAGCGGTCTCGAGCTCGGCTTGCTCGTCGTGGCCATCGTGGCCATCGGGCCGATCGCCGAGGAGGTGCTCTTCCGGGGGGCGTTGCTGCGGGCGATCCAGCGCCGCTCCACCACGGCCTGGGCGATCTGGGGGTCGGCGCTGGCGTTCGCGCTGGTGCATGTGCTGCTCGACGTTGGGTCGGGGTTCGCCGTGCCCGCCCTGGTGCTGCTCGGGCTGGTGTCGGCCTGGCGGGCCGCCCAGACCGGGTCGCTCTCCCAGGCGATCTTTCTTCACGCCGGCTTCAACATCCTTGCGGTGCTGGGGCGGTTCATCGAAACCTGAATCGACAATCCAGGAAATTCAGGATCCGGCCTCAAGTTTTCGGACCCCTCCCGCCGATACCCCTGGAGTAAGCGACTGGGAGGTCGGAAATGCACTGTTCTTCATGCGCAAAGGGCGCACTCATCGAGATCCGCATGGAAGTCGGCGGGTCCAATCTCACGTTCCGCCGGTGCGGGCACTGCGAGCACCAGAACTGGGAGTCGCCTGAGGGTCACATCCCTCTCACCCGAGTCCTCGAATTGGCTCGCCACTCATAACCCCCGGTCACGGGGTCCCACTGGGCCTCGTGACCCAGGTTTGGTCCTGCGCGGCTGGCAGGCTTGTCGAATATGACGGTCGTCGACGAAGGAGAGACGACCGCCACGCTCGCGGAGCCTGATCCGGATCCTGGGTCGCGGGCGCTCAGCGAGCTGCTCGGACGGATCAACCTGTGGGCCGGGCTGCTGGTCGTCGCCGCGTGCTGCGCGTTCATCTTCAAGCAGCTCGAGCCGAGTCTGCTGTTCCGCAACACCACCGCGTCGGGTGGTGACACCGCGGCGCATGTGTGGTGGCCGGACTACTTGCGTGACCACCTCCTGCCGTTCCGATTGGCTGGGTGGAGTCCCGACTTCTACGGAGGATTCCCGGCCGGGCAGTTCTACTTCCCGCTGCCCGCGCTGCTGATCGTCGGCCTCGACATCGTCATTCCGTACAACATCGCGTTCAAGCTCATCACCGCGCTCGGGCCGATCCTGCTGCCCATTGGCGCGTACATCTTCGGACGTGGGTTGCGCGCACCGAACCCCGCGCCGGCCGCCTTCGCCGTCGCGATGACCGGCCTCTTGTTCTTCACTGGTGATCCGATCGACACGTCGATCGCGTTCAACCAGCGCATCGCGGGCGGCACATTGGCGAGCACCCTTGCCGGCGAGTTCTCGTTCACACTCGCGCTGGCCTTCGCGCTCGCGTTCATGGGCACGCTCGCGATGTCGTTGCGCACCGGTCGCTATCGCTGGATTCCCGCGGTGCTGCTCGCGGCCACGGTCACCAGTCACATCATTGTGGCGATCTTCGCGGCGCTCGGTGCGCTTGCGGTGTGGCTTGCACACCGTCCGTGGTTCAACTTCCGACGGGCACTCGTGATCGGCGTCGTCGGTTTCCTGCTCACGGCGGTGTGGGTGCTGCCGCTCGTCGCGAACCTCGGGTACACGACCGACATGCGCTACGACGCCATCGCGTGCAGCGAGACCAAGAAGCGTCCTACCGACGTCACGTGCTCCGACCGCAAGGACCTCGACCCGAGCCGGTACCTCTTCTCGCCGATCATGACGGGGGTGGACGACGGTGCGCTGTTGCCGTGGGAGTTCGTCGGCGGCTGGTGGCCCTGGGAATGGGGAGCGGCGTCGCTCACGGGGATAGCAATCATCGGCGCCGTGGTCCGACGCGGTCGGCACGCGCAGGCCGTGGGCGTGTTGGTCTTTGTTGCGATCGGGAGCGCGTTTCTGTTCCGGTTCTGGGAGTCGCTCCAGAGCACGACGGTGTGGAACCTGCGATTGCTCCCGTTCTGGTACGTCACCATCTTCTTGCTCATGGGCCTTGGTGTCTCGGAGCTGGTGCGCGGCGCGGGGTGGCTCGCGCACGCGTTCGCGCGCGACTGGCGAACCGCAGCGCCGCCGCGGTTGGTGCGAAGCGTGATGATCGGGGCACTCACCGTCGCGCTCGCGATCGGTTGCTTGGTCAGCATCAGGAACGAGAAGCGCGAGAGCTTCCTCACGAGCTGGATCAATTGGAACTACGGCGGCTACGAGGACACGACCGGAGCGGGTGGGAAGACCGCGGTGAAGTCCTACGCCGAGTACCGGTCGTTGATCGACACCATGGCCACGTTGCCGGCAGGCCGAGCCACATGGGAAGGCAACTCGCAGCTCAACGAATACGGATCACCGCTCGCGCTCATGCTCTTGCCGTACTGGACCGACGGCAAGATCGCTTCGACGGAAGGCGTCTATTACGAAGCCTCGGCGAGCACTCCGTACCACTTCATGACGGTGGCCACGCTCGCGGCGCCGGGGAACGCGTCCAACGCTGTGCGTGGGGTGCCGTACCGTGATTCGTCGCAGTTCGCGCTCGGCGTGCGGTGGCTCCAGCTCCAAGGCGTGCGCTATCTCATGGTGCACTCGCCGCAGTCCAAGGCGGCGGCGGATGCCGATGACCGGTTGCGTTTGGTTGCCACCTCGCCCGACACCGACAGCAAGCCACCGCTTGGTTGGAGCATCTACCGGGTGGCGAACTCCAAGCTGGTCGAGCCGTTGCAGTACCGACCGGTCGTGGTCGACGACTCCACCGATGAGGAGAACGAGGCTTGCGACCGTCGCGTCGCCAAGCTGCTCGGCAAGCCGGAACCGGTGCAGAACCACGAGTGGCAAGACTGCATCGCCGTGCCGTGGTTCAACGCGCCGAACGCACTCGATCGCCCACTCGTCGCCGATGGGCCGGAGTCGTGGCAGCACGCGACTCCGTCAAAGGCTCGACGCCTGTCGAAGCAGCCGTTGCCCGACGTGCGCGTCACGAAGATCCGTGCCACCGACGACTCGGTGAGCTTCCACGTCTCTCGGGTAGGCGTGCCGGTGTACGTGAAGACGTCGTACTTCCCGAACTGGGAGGTCGACGGTGCGCGCGGCCCGTTCCGTGCGACCCCCAACTTCATGGTCGTGGTGCCGACGGAACACGACGTCG
>CAMDCC010000285.1 GCA_945889545.1 Bifidobacterium breve
CGCGGACCTGGGCGATGCGCTCGGCGTCTTCCATGATCTGTGCCCGTCCCGTGAGATGCACACCCACGAGCTCGGCCCACCGCTGTCCCGACTCCACGAGGAACGAGACCCGCGGGTCCTTGCGAACACGCGCCACCTTCTTGCGGTGCGCTGGCGACGCCACATAGATGCGCTCGTCGAGGGCCACGAACCAGACGGGCAGGGTGATCGGCACGCCGTCGGAACGAAGGGTGGTGTAGATGCCCGTATGGGCCTCGGCCAGGACGGCCCACGCTTCCTCACGACTGAGGCGGATGCTCACAGGCAGACGGTAGCGACCCGACGTCCGCCGCGAGGCGTTTCGTCGTACCCTGAAGCCCTTGGCTACCGCCCAGCAACGACCGCGTCGATTGCGACTCGGGATGCGCGGCACGGGGATCGCGATCATCATCGTGGTCGTTGCCGCAGGAAGCATCGCTGCGCTCGACAGTGGGGATGACCGGCGCATCGAGATCGCTGCGGCGTCGACGGTGAGCAGCGCCGACGCGAGCGTGAGCGTCGAACTTCCGGAAGGGTGGCAGCAGCTCCCGCTCATCAGTCGCCTGCAACCCGCGGAAGTGCTCGTGCTGGGCACCGTGGCTCGCCCAGCAGCCGAGCCGATCGAGGCGTGCGGCATTGGCGACCACCAGCCGGCTGCGCCGTCGGCATTCGTGACGATCTACGAGTACGGGCCGACCGACGTGCTCACGAGCCCTTCGGGCGGTTACGAGTATCCGCCCGGTTCGTTCGGACCAAGACCCGACGAATTTCGAACGTTCACAGGATCGACCGGATCGTGCCCGTCGGCGTTCCCGCCGACCATGGTCCTCTCTGAGCCAGAGGCTGAGCCGAGCACGTCTACCAGCACGTCGAGTGCCGAACCAGACCCCACCACCTCGACGACCGTTTCACCAACGACCTTGGTTCCCCCCACCGTGACGATCACGATGCCCGTGTTCGAGAACCACATCTTCGAGATCGGTTTCGTCGATGGCGGCGACCGACGATTCTTGGCGCGCGTCATCGCCGTAGGCGATCCGACCAAGGCGCTGCTGGATCAGGGGATGGACGTGCTCAACAGCATCACCATCACCACCCCATCGGTCACCACGACCATCCCGACCCTGGCTGGATTCGACGAAGAGACGGCCAAGCAGCAGATCGTCGACGCCATCAACGCTGCGAACGGGACTCCGAGTCCTGTGCCGTCCGCCATCTCGATCGAGGGCGGTCACCCATTCGCGGATCCCGCGGATGCGGAGGCAGCCGCGGAGAAGGCTCAGAACTCCGACCCCCTCACCCGGCGTTCGTACGCGGCGTCACAAGAGGGCAAGCTCGTGGGTCGCATCAACTGGATCGTGTTCGACAGCCCGACCTACGCCCGAATGAACTTCGACCTCCTCATGGACGGCGAGTTCGCGACCGCCAACACCACGGGGTATGCCGTGTACGAAGACGGCAACTGGCGTCTCGGGCGCGGCACGTTCTGCGAGATCGCGGCACGGGGTGGGGTCAACTGCCCCGAGTGATACCTGCCGCTAGTTAGCGCGGCCGAGCACGAGGGCGCTCGTTGGCACCATCGTGCCGGCGGTGACGAGCACATGCTCGACGTTGGGCGGTTGGTTGTACGAGTCGCCGCGGATGAGGCGCACGCCTTCGGCGATGCCGTTCATTCCGTGGATGTAGGCCTCGCCGAGCTGTCCGCCGTTGGTGTTGATGGGAAGACGTCCGCCGAGCTCGATGTTGCCGTCGGCGATGAAGTCCTTCGCTTCGCCGCGACCACAGAACCCGAACTCTTCGAGCTGCGGAAGTGCGAGCGGCGTGAAGTGGTCGTAGATGATCGCCGCCTGCATGTCATCGGGCCCGAGGCCGGTGGTGTTCCAGAGCTGGCGCGCGATGAGCCCCATCTCGGGCAGACCGGTGATCGACGGGCGGTAGTAGCTCGTCATCATGTCTTGGTTCTCGCCCGCTCCCTGCGCCGCTGATCGCACGATTGCCGGAACACCCTTGAGGTCTTTCGCTCGCTCTGGTGTGGTGACCACGAGCGCCTGGCCGCCGTCGCTCTCCTGACAGCAGTCGAGCAAGTGGAGCGGCTCGACGATCCACCGGCTCTCTTGATGGTCTGCGAGCGTGATCGGCTTCTCGTAGAAGAACGCCTTCGGATTCTTGGCCGCGTGCTTCCGGTCGGCCACGGAGATCCGACCGAAGTCCTCGCTGGTTGCGCCGTACTCGTGCAGGTAGCGGGCGGCGAACATCGCGACCCACTGCGCCGGCGTGAGCAACCCGTGCGGTGAATACCAGGCGAAGTGCGCGGTCTCCGCGGTCGCCGCGGACGGACGGTCTTGCACGCCCGTACCGAAGCGATGGCCCGACCGCTCGTTGAAGGCGCGGTAGCAGACGACATAGTCGGCAACCCCGGCGTTCACCGCAAGCACGGCCTGCTGGATCGTGCCGCACGCCGCGCCGCCACCGTGGTGGATGCGCGAGAAGAAGCTCAGCTCGCCGATGCCGAGGTTCTTGGCGATCTCGATTTCAGGGTTCGTGTCCTGCGTGAACGTGACCATGCCGTCGACCTGGCTCGGCTTCAGCCCAGCGTCCTCGATCGCGGCCTCGCACGCTTCGATGGCGAGCTGAAGGTCGGAACGACCCGACTCCTTGGAGAACTCGGTGGCGCCGATCCCCACGATGGCGCCGGCGTCCAGCAGTCGATGCTTCTCGCTCATCGCTTCTTCTTCTTGTTCTTCGGCTTCTTCACCTTGAGGCCAGACGGCAGCTCCAGGACGACGGTGCCCACCACATGATCGCCGAGGTCGTTGGACCCCTTCAACGCCACCTCGATCACGCCATCCTCCTTCTTGGTGACCGATCCCGTCATCACCATGGTGTCGCCCGGGTAGTTGGGTGCCCCCAGTCGGATCTTCACCGACTTCAGCAGCGCATCGGGACCGGCCCAGTCGGTGACGTACCGGCCGACGAACCCGTTGCTGGTGAGGATGTTCATGAAGATGTCGGGTGAACCGCGCTCCTGGGCCAGGCCTGGGTCGTGGTGGACGTCCTGGTAGTCGCGTGACGCGATCGCGGTGGCCACGATCAGCGTTCGCGTGAGGGGGATCTCCAGCTTCGGGAGCTCGTCGCCCACGTTCACATCGGCGTACTGCAGTGACGTCGGGGTACTCACGAGGTTGCCGCCTCCGCCAACGCTCGGCCCAGTCGTGCGAGCTGCGCGCTCGAGCCGCCGAGCGTGTCTTCGATCTGCTTGCCCCACAGGAAGTAGCGGTGCACCGGGTAGTCGATATCGGCGCCCATGCCGCCGTGGAGGTGCTGCGTGTTGTGCACCGCGTGCTGCCCCGCTTCCGACGCCCACCACTTGGCGACCATCACATCAGCAGCCGCGTCGCGACCCGCATCGAGCTTCCACGCGGCTTGGAGAGTGGTGACCCGAATCCCCTCGGTATCGATGTAGGCATCGGCGGCGCGGATCTGTGAGCCCTGGAAGCTTGCGAGCGGACGGTCGAACTGGTTGCGGCCGTTCGTGTACTCGGCCGCCATCTTGAGTGCCGCTTCGCACACGCCAACCTGGATGGCCGCGAGCCCAAGCAGCGCTCGATCGAGCATCCACGTCAGGGCACGCTTGCTGGCCGCGTCGTCGCCGAGGAGCTCGGCTGGCGCAGCAGCGAACGTGAAGTGAGCGACGAGCGAACGGTCGGTCGTGACCGCGCTCTCGCGGGTGACGCTCGTCGCACCGGTCTCCACCAGGAACACGCGCACGCCATCGGGAGTGGTCGCGGGGACGAGCACGGCATCGGCGAGATGTCCAGCGGGGACCGACGGCTTCATGCCGTCGAGC
>CAMDCC010000286.1 GCA_945889545.1 Bifidobacterium breve
ACCAGGTGACTCATGCGAGCTCGTCGCCTGAGGCCGTCGAGGAAACAGCTCGCAGCAAGTGGCGCCAGCGGCCCTGGATCCTCGGGGGAGCCGTCGCGGCACTCATCGCAGTGGTGGCGGTGCTCGTGATCGGGAGCGGCGGTGGTGCCGAACAGTCGCCGATCCAGAGCACGGCCCAGCTCGTCGAGGTCACGCGCGGCTCGATGAACGAGACGGTGTCAGCCGACGGCACCGTCGCGGCTGCACCGGCCTTGCCGCATTCGAGCCGGACCTACCTTCGAACAAGTGGCACCGAGTTCTCCACCGCGAGCTCATGCCGCACCTCAACGCCGCGCGCTGATCAGGACGGCAGCTCGACCTGCAGCGTTCGGGTGCGAAATCGCGTTGTTAGAGGAGGACGAGGCGGGCGCGGAGTCTCAACACTCGCCGGGTTGGCCAGTCCCGGTCGCTCGTGACCAGCACATCGGCGTCCAAGTCGAGGGCCGTCGCGATCACCAAGGCGTCTGGAAGCCTGAGGCGCGACCCGAGTCGGGCTCGAAGATCGGCCGCTACCACCGCCGTGTCGGCATCCAGCGTAGCTACTTCGATGGGGACTCGCTCAACGAACTCCTGGACGCTGTCGACCGCGTCGGCGCCGCGACGGGACGGACCCACGAGCACTTCCGCGAACGCTGATGCCGGGATCGAAATTCGGTCACCGCGCTCGAGTCCGGCCCGGATCTCACGGTGCGCGGCGTCGTGGTGGGCATCTGAGGCGTCGAGGAAGCCGATCAGGACACCGGCATCGAGGACCGTCAGTCCCATTCGCGACGCAGCTCGTCGAGTTCATTCGGCATGTATGCGCCGGTGAGCGTGCCCGCGAACTCGGCGAGCACATCCGTCGCGCGTTCCAGGACGACCCGCCCTGGTCCTTCGGCTCGCGCGATGACGCGCTCGCCGGTTTCGAGCCCGGCCGCCCGTAAGGCATCGACGGGAATCGTGACCTGGTGCTGAGAGCTGATCCTGGTGGTCCCCCGGCGGCGTTTCTTTACTTCTTTCATAAGAGTAAAGGCTAGTCGCCGACGCCCTGATGCTCGCAATGCTTCAAGACTCCGCATGACGTCTCACGACCCTTTGGGACGCATTTTGGGACGCACACACTGATGGGAGGCATCGTCTGACCTGCAGCTTCAGTGGGTGCGGCAAGACTCGAACTTGCGACATCTGCCTTGTAAGCGCGCGAGTACGAATCCTTCGACATCCCCCACCGACCATTTCAGCAGGTCAATGCGATCGTACTGGTCGCTGACGGATCCGCGTACACACCCACGGACAGGTCGATTCTGGGATGGATTGTGGGATCGGTGGCAACGGCGCGGTTCCCTGCCGGAGAGCAAACACCCCTCGGCAGCCACCTAGGGTCGCTCTGTGGAGTACCGACAGCTGGGCCGCACTGGTATTCAGATTTCGCCGATCTGTCTTGGTGCAATGAACTTTGGTGATCCGACACATCCTGACGAGTCGGCGCGAATTGTGGACCGCGCCCTCGATGCTGGCATCAACATGATCGATGTCGCTGATGTCTACGCCGGCGGCGAGAGCGAGCGGATCCTCGGCGCCGCGCTTGCGGCCAATGGCCACCGTGACCGAGCGGTGGTCGCGACAAAGGTCGGAATGCCTCGGACTGCTGATGAGCCCGACCGATGGCACCGCCGCGAGCACATCGTGACATCGTGCGAGCAGTCCCTCAAGAACCTCCAAACCGATCGAATTGACCTCTACCAGCTGCACCGTCCTTCCTTCGGGGCAGTGCCGCAGGAGGAGACGCTCGCGGCCTTTGACGAGTTGGTGCGCAGCGGGAAGGTATTGCACATCGGTTGCTCGACGCACCCAGCATGGATGGTGATGGAGGCGATCGCGCTTTCCGAGCGAGAAGGCTTCGCGTCCTACGAGACGGAACAACCTCCGTACAACCTGCTCGATCGGCGTATCGAGAACGAGCTCCTTCCACTGTGCCGCAAGTACGGCATCGGGGTCTTGCCGTGGTCGCCCCTCGGCGGGGGCATCCTCGCGGGGCGGTACGACGCAGGTATCCCCGATGATGCGCGTGCTGCTCGTCGTCCGCAAGTGAAGGATCGGCTCACTGAACGGGCTGTCGCGGTTGCTCGCAAGCTCAGGGCGCTCGCCGTCGATTGTCAGCTCACGGTCTCGCAGCTCGCGCTGCTGTGGTGCAAGGACCAGCCGGGCATCACCGCGCCGATCATCGGACCACGGACGATCGAGCAGCTCGAGGATGCACTCGGAGTGCTCGATGGCGTTCTCGACGACTCGACGCGTGCGGCGTGTGACGAGCTTGTGCCGCCCGGCAACGCCGTCGCCGACTTCCACAACACGGCGTCATGGATGAGGACACGTATCAGTTCGTGATCACCTCGCGCGGCGCCTTGAGCGCCGAGCCGCGACCTTGTCATGATGCTCGGATGGAGATTGACGTTCTCGACCATGTGCTGACGGCCGACGAGCACCAGCGTTTCGAACACGACGGGTACTTGCTCGTGCCCCAAGCGCTCACCTCCGATCAAATCGCGCGACTCATGGCCGTCTCCGATCAGGAGCTCGATCGTTACCGCGCAACACCGGGAGAGAGTGAGTATCACGTGCTCAACCTGCACGACCTGATCGGACGCGATCGCGCGTTCCTCGATCTCATCGATAGCCCAACGACGTTCGCGAAGGTCTGGGGCATCCTGGGGTGGCACATTCAGCTCTTCCATACCCCGCTCATCGTGACGCCGCCGGCGCCAGCCGGAGCCGACGCCGGCGCGTATGGGTGGCATCAGGACAACAACCGGATGAACCTCGACCTTGAGACTTCACCCCAGCCGCGCGTGTCGGTGAAGGTCGGGTACTTCCTTTCCGAAGTCTCCCAACCGGGAATGGCGAACCTGTGGGTCGTGCCTGGTAGCCACCTCCAAGGACGGCCCGTGCTCGCCTCCGGCCAGCAGCCCGACGGCCAGCTCGAGGTCACCGCCGCGGCCGGCGACGCCATCATCTTCGATCGCCGGCTGTGGCACTCGGCGAGCACCAATACCTCTTCGACGACCCGAGTCTGTCTCACGTACGGCTACAGCTACCGATGGCTGCGCCCGAAGTCGCGCATGGATCACGATGAGCTCGCGGCCGAGATCGACCCGATACGACGTCAACTGCTCGGATACAGCTCCGGAGCCAGCAACTACTTCGACCCAACCGACGACGACGTGCCCTTGCGCACTTGGATCGCCGAGCACCTGGGAGATGACGCGCTCGTCCCGTAGCCCCTTGCCCGAAGTCGGTGCCGAGTGTTTTACCCGGGTTGGAGATCTCGAACGGAGGCACCACCCAGGCGCGGGCCCTCGGTGTGGAGGTGGCAATGCGTGCGCACGCCGCTTGGCGTGACGTACTCCGGCGGATCGACCTCGCGGCAGATGTCCATGACAAACGGGCACCGAGGATGAAATCGGCAGCCCGTGGGCGGATTGAGCGGGTTCGGCACATCTCCCTCGAGGACGATGCGAGTCCTTCGATCACGAGCGCGCGGGTCGGGCTGTGGGATGGCTGAGAGCAACGCGGCCGTGTATGGATGAGCGGGCTGCGCGTAGACGATGTCGGATCGACCGACCTCGACGAGTCGACCGAGGTACATCACTGCGATGCGCTGACTGATGTGGCGGACGACGGAGAGATCGTGGGAGATGAACACCGACGCGACCCCGAGGCGGTCCTGTAGCTCCGCGAAGAGGTTGATCACCTGGGATTGCGTCGAGACATCGAGCGATGAGAGCGGTTCGTCGTACACGAGCAACGCGGGCTCGAGCGCGAGAGCCCGAGCGACTGCGATGC
>CAMDCC010000287.1 GCA_945889545.1 Bifidobacterium breve
ATTTCGACCTTGTGACCAACGTGTTCGTGGCCAACGAGGGCAACGTTGCACATCTGCACTTCGACGGTGATCAGCGTGAGGTGCTCCTCCATCAGGTCTACGGCCGCAAGCGGGTGTTGGTGTTCCCGCCGGTGGCGGCGATTCACCTCCGCACGCTGGATGGGCCGTTCTCGCGGCCGTCGCTCGCGGGCGTCTACCCCGAGCATATGGAGCTCGACGAGAAGCTCGCGCTCGTGGAGCAGGCGGGTGGCTGGCACGCGGTCCTTGAGCCGGGCGAGACGCTCTACATCCCGATGCTGATGTGGCACCACGTCGAGTACCTCGAGGATGCGATGTCGTTCAACCTCCGGTTCGCGCGCACGCGGTATGGGCGCTTCCTCTCGCTCGACAACTTCCATCGAGATCCTTACATCCAGAACGTGGCGTCAAAGCTCGTGGGACCAGAAGCGGTGCTAGACCAGTTTGGGCCTGCGATCGAGGAGATCAAGGCGGTGTACCGGCAAGGGGCACCAGACGTCCGTCGCAAGGTTCGCGACGTACGAGCGCTCTTTCGCCGGCTGTGCGCGGAGCTGGCTCCCGACGCCTGCGCCGAACAGCTGTGCCCGCTTGCGCGCGAAGAGGAGCAGATCACCCGGATCGTGGAGGGGAACGACATGGTGGGTGGCCTCAAGTACGCAGATCCCGCTGCGATCGCCAAGACGCGGCCAGCGGGTCCGATCGCGGACCGTCAGCGCGAGATCCTCACCGCGGGCCTGGCGAGCCACGGGCACTCAAGCGATGTTGAAGCAGCCGTCATCTTCAACAAGTTCGCCAAGCACGCGCTCGACGAGCTGACGAAGGCGGAGGCGGCGCAGCTGATCGCCTACCTGCGGACGCCCGGTGCAACGTGGTAGCGAGCGACGCGTCGATGACGACGCGCGACCTCGTGGCCCTGCTCGTCGAATACGGACGACTTCACTCGGTCGAGTCCCTTGTCGACGCAACGCCGTATCTCGAGGAGCTTGCCCGCGCCGTCGGGGAGCGTCCCGTGCGCAGCGTGACCGCTCGCGAGCTGCACGACATCCATGAGCAGGTGTGCACTCGACCCGCGGTGCGCCCGCTCCTGGAACTGGTGGAGAAAAAGTCGCAGCGCTGGGAGCTGGCCTACTCGCAGCGGGCGCGAGGTGTCGTCCCCACCCTGCAGTGGGAGAGCCCGCGACCAGTGCGCGCACTCGTCGCGCTGTTCGACCGGCCCGACTTCCGACCTCGGCGCGTCCTCGAGCTCGGCTGCGGTGACGGTGTGAACGCCGTGTTCATGGCCAGCAAAGGGTGCCGAGTGACGGCCATCGACGTATCACGCACCGCGCTCGAGATGGGTCGGGAGAAGGCGCGCGCGGCAAAGGTCAAGGTGGACTTCGTCGAAGGCGACGTGTTCACCCTGGACCTGGGGCGTAAGCCGTTCGACTTCGTGTTCGACCGCGGCATGTTCCATCACGTGCAGGTCTTCCACCACGAGGACTACAAGCATCTCGTAGCCGAGCACCTGACGCCGGGCGGGTACTTCCACCTGATCTGTCACCACGTGTCGACCCGTCCAACGATGCTGCTCGACTGCATGTGCGGCTCCATCGGGAAACTCTTGGGCTTCCTGGCGGGGACGTTGGTTGAGACGGGCGCGGGCTTTACCAGTGACGACCTCCACGAAGTGTTCTCGGACCGATTCCGGATCGACTCGACCGACCTCGTGTGGGACGACAACAACCGGCCGCTCTGCTTCATCTCCGCACTGATGCAACGCACGAGCTGAGGACGAGCTGGCGCGATTGCGCCGACCTCGCCGCCAGCACGACGCCAGTGGTCAAGTCAGCGAACGCTGCGCTGCGTCGATCAGCGACTGCTCCCGCACGACCTCCGAGTAGAGGTGGCGGACGTTGTCGGTCCCGAAGCCGTGCGTGCCCTCACGTTGGATGACCTCTAGGTACGTGGTGGGCCGGTCGCAGAGGGGTTCGGGGAACGCCTGGAGAAGGTGACCGTCGTCGTCGACGTCGACGACGATCCCGAGCTCGGCGAGGTCCGACCACGGTACGGCGAGGCCTGCGAACCGAGCCGCGGCCTCGTCGCGGTACGAGTCGGGGACGCGCAGCGTGCGCAGGCCACGAGCGTGCAGCGCGCGCACGGCCGCACCGATGTCCGTGGTGCCCAGCGCAATGTGGTGCACGCCCGGACCGCCGAACTGCTCCAGGTAGCTGGCGATCTGGCTCTTGCGCGACCCCGGCACGGGCTCGGCGAAGACGAATGCATCGTCCGCGGCGGGGAGTCGGACCGTGGTCATGCTGAACGCGGACCCGTCGACGGCGACGTGCTCGTCTTTGGGCTCGCGAACGAACCCGAAGGCGAGCGCGTAGCGCTCGGCCCACTTCTCGCGCTCGCCCGCTTCGACGCTCACGGCGTAGTGGTCGAGACGGTGCAGTCCGACCGTCGGCCCGGGCGGTGCCGCGCCGCCATCGGACGGCTCGAAGCCCTGAAGCCACTGGTCCGGACCTGCGCCAGGACCGACGAGCGTGTGCACGGCGTCCCCGAAGGTTCCGACAACCGCGATGTCTCTGTTGCCCTGGGCGGGCGCGTGGACTGAGGGAAAGCCCGCCTCGACTGCTTGCTCGTGCGCCGCGGCCACGTCATCGACAACGAGCGCGACATTGCGGACGCCGTCACCGTGCACGCGGACGAACTCTGCGACCGGCGAGCCGGCATCGGCGGCTCCGGTGACGACGATCGTGATCCCGCCCTGCGTGAGCACGTACGAAACCTCGCGCGGACGGCCCGAACGCGGTCCTGCTGTTCCAACAACGGCGAACCCGAGCATCGACGACAAGAACGCGGCGGCTTGTCGTGCGTTCCCGACCCAGAGCTCGACGAACCCGAGGCGTTGGACGACCACGTCGCGAGTCTCACACCGTGGTGTGCCAGCGTCGAATTCGATCCACTGGCCGCGTGCTCGCCACCGCTGCGGCGTATCCGGGCCCGACATCGAGATCGAAGCAGCACACCGGGTCGCGCGCGTCGTCGGAGGCCTCGACGAGTCCGGTACCGAGGCACTTCGCGCGGGCCTCGTGCTGCACCCAGGCGTGGAAGAACCGACTGGCGCTCTCCTCTGGTCCAACCCGTGAGAGGGCACGCACGACGGAGTCATCCAGGACACGGCGTGCGACTGCCAGCAGGTCGGGCAGGGGGCGGATCGCCTCGATGTCGATGCCCACCTCGGCCCTGCGAGCCACTACGACCATGGCGAGCCCGCCGGCGTGCGACAGGTTGAACCGCAGCCACCGCGCGCTTCTCGGGCGGCGAATGACCGGCTTGTCACGTCGGCCCGCGCGGATCACGAGACGTGCCGGTGACGTGCCCGTGTAGTGGGCGAGCACCTGGCGGGTGAGCACGTGCGCGTTCGCCCATCGGGCGCCGGTGCGCGCCTCGCGAAAGCGAGCCGCGCGCGCCCGCTCCGTCCGATCCAGCATCGTGACGCCGGGTTCCGGATCGTCGACGCGAGCGACCCACACGTGGAGCTCGCCTTCGGGCAGCCGCTCCCGCGCGCGGGCAGCGGCAATGCCAGTGGGTGGCGTCGCTGGGTGCATATTCGGCGCGAGCACGGTCACGACGCGAGTGGTGGCTCGGCGCGCGCAAGCACCGCGTCGACGCAGGTCTCGATCAGCGTGGCTGTCGATGCGACAGCGGGCTCCCGCATCATCGACTCGTGCGTGCCCTCGACGAAGTGCTCCTCGACCCCGCCTGTCTCCACGCCGTACCAACGGGCCAGCTGCGCGTCGCCGTGGTACTCCTCGGACCGGACGAGCACGACGCGAGCCCGGCACGGTCCAGCTCGGT
>CAMDCC010000288.1 GCA_945889545.1 Bifidobacterium breve
ACATGAAAAGCGTCAAGACGAACACCCGATACGGCCACTGACGTACTGGCTGCATCTCGATCTTGACCGCACGGAGGTCCCCCGCGTTTGAGGTCATTCGTCCCGCCCGAGGTCAAGGTGGCTGCGCCCGATCCGATGTCCGTACAGCTCGATGAGCTGGCCGTAACAGGAGTGACAGGCTGCGCATTCCTCGAGATGCAGAGACATCTCGGCACGCAGCTTCTGACTCAGGAGACCCCGGTGATACCGGCCGAGCCGCACGCGGATGGGCTTGCAGTCCCCGAGGCCCGCTTGTGCAGCTCGGTCCATGCATGCGCCGACGAGCTCCTCGCGCGCTCGATGCGCGCGTTGGCGCGCGGCAACCGACGAGATCGACAGCTCACGGGCAAGGTCGGGGAAGCGCATCTCCTCTACATAGCGGAGGCGAATGATCTCTTGGCTGCGTGGCGACAGCGTCGCGAATGCGGCTCTGGCGATCGCGATATCGAGGCCAGTCTCCACCTCCTCGTCGGGTTGCGCATCAGCCGACGGAATCCTCTCGGCGTAGTCAGCACCGAAGAAACGGCGAGTGCCTCGGGCGCGGAGCTGATTGCGCCAAGCGTTGCGAACGGCGGCAAGAAGATACGGCCGAACGTGTGCGGCATCAGAGATGTTGTCTGCTCTGCGGAGCACGTTGAGAATCGCCGTGTGCGCGAGATCCTCGGCTTCAGCTGGACTCCGCACGAGGTGACGAGCGAGTCGATATGCGTCTTCGCGATATTTCGCTATGAGGTGAGGTATGTCTTCCGGATCTTGCGATGCTGCGCCACGCAAAGTCGCCATGCCTGCATCCCGCTCTCCACCCCGAGGAGCACCCTCGGCCCAGCTGGAACGTACCGACGACGCCCAGGGCTGTCGACCCCTTCGACTGCCCGTTTCTGCCAGAAGATCGTCACGAATTCGACGTCACCTTCTGTGGCCGACGGCGTCGCACAACTTCGAGCTCAGCGGCCCTTCCACGTCGGTGCACGCTTCTCGGCGAAGGCAGCAATGCCTTCGGCAGCATCCTCAGATGCAGCCGTCAGGCTGAGCATTGCCTGGAGATAGTCGAGCGCGTCATCGGCCCGCATCTCCATCGCTCGATAGAACGATTCTCGTCCCCACCGAAGGATGAGCGGTGACTTCGACGCCAGCGTCGCGGCAAGTTCATCGACTGCAGTGTCGAGTTGGTCGATCGCGACGACTCGATTCACGATGCCGAGGCTGGCCGCTTCGTCGGCGCTCACCCGCCGCCCGGTGGCCATCAACTCGAATGCGACCCGCGGCTGCATCACCCGCAGGAGCGGTACCGTGACCATGTAGGGCCAGAGACCCACATTCACTTCGGGTGCGCCGAACTGTGCGTCGTCGGATGCCACGACGAAGTCGCATGCCATTGCGAGCCCGAAGCCTCCGGCGAGCGCGAATCCACGGACTCGAGCGATCGTCGGCTTTCCAAGTCCCCACAGGTCACGGAACACTTCGGCGAGCAACCCGCGGGCGTCGTGGGTCGTGACACCGTCGACTCCTTGCATTCCCGTGAGATCGGCGCCGGCGCAGAAGGCCCGGTCGCCAGCACCCGTGAGCACCACGACGCGAACGGCGTCATCCGAGCGCGCGCTCTCCAGGGCATCGCGTAATCCCTGCATGACCTCAAACGACATCGCGTTACGACGGTCGGGTCGATTGATCGTGATGCGCGCAATCGCACCGGGCTCGTATTCGAGTTCACTCACCCGCGCATCGTAGGCAATTCCGATGCGCACACGAACGCCTTCGCTAGCGTTGAGCGTGTGTGGCTCCTAGTCCTGACGGTTGTCGCCGCACTGGTGGTGGTGCTCGTCACGTTCGGAAGCCTCGCGCAGCTGTCGGAGCTCTCGGTCAGTGGCGGATGGATGCTCGCCGGCGGCTTGGGCATTCAGGTGGCGCTGGAGTTCGTCGAGATTCCCAAGGCCGACATCGACACCGTTGGCTTCGGGCTGCTCATGGCGTCGTTTGCGCTGGTCCTCGCGTTCTGTCTCACCAACCTCCGAACCTGGGGTTTCGGCGTCATCGCGATCGGGATCGGGATGAACGCGCTCGTGATCGGCCTCAACCTGGGAATGCCCACGATCCCGATCGGGAACGACGCCGACGGCAACCGCGTGAGAAAGCCGATCGAGCGCTCGGTGAAGCACCGAGCCGAGCAGCCGGACGATCTGCTCAAATTTCTCGACGACCGAATCCTGCTGCCCGAGCCCTTCGACGCCGTGGTTTCATTCGGGGATCTCGTGGTCTCGGTCGGGATCTGCGAACTCGCGTATTTCGCAAGTCGACGCCGGCACCGACGCGGGTCGTCGCGTTAGTCGACGGCGAGCAGCCCGCGGCGCGCCAACACGAGCTCGAGCGCGCCGAGCACACGTCCGTCGTAGACATAGCCCGGCCCGGTGTAGAGCGCTTCCACCGCCCACGTCGCGTGCTCGTCTTGACCTTCGGTGAGCTCATCAAACGCACTCGCGACCTTCAGGATCTGACCCTCGAGCGCGGCCGGCAATGCCGCACCCGTTCCAGGCGGACGATGCAACAGCGGCTCGGCGGCAACAATGTCGCCCGCCGGTGCGAGCGCAGGGCTTGCACGCAGCATCGCCGCACCTGAACGCGCGACCTCGGCTGGATCGTGTGGCGTCCCTGGAGCCGGTTCATCGAGACACACGGCTCCAAGGTGGTGGAGCAATGCCGCGGTCTCAAGGTGTTCGAGGTCGGTTGCCGCCAGGTCGAGCTCCGTCCCCAAAGACACTGCGAGCTCGGCCACGCGCTCGGCATGGCCAACCCGCACGAGCCCACCAAGTTCAGGGGCCGTGCCAAGCGCAGAAACGGTCTGCCGGAAGCCCCGCCGCGTCGAGGCCAGCAGCTCGAATGAATACCAAGCGGCGAGGAGCGGGATGCAGAAGAGCAACGGACCCCAGAGTCCCAGGCGACCTTCGCCTTCGATCCCGGCGTAGCCCACGGCCATCAACATCGCGCTCGTGACAAGCGCGAGATCGGCGCCGCGCAGGCGCGCTGGGGCAACGCGATGTTCCCGCACCGCCGTAACGATGTCGGCGACGACCACGGGTGCAACGGCTGCCGCAGCCAACGCGCCAAGCACGAGGGCTCGGGTCTCCGCATGCTCAGTCGCGTCAACGACGATTCGATAGGCGGCACGAATGACGTACCCCTCAGCAAGCCGTTCGGCGAGGAGCAACGCGCGATCCCAAAGGCTGGACGGCTCGGGCCGCATCACGACAGCAACGAGGTACCCGATGCCAACGACCAGCGCGTATTCGGTGGGAGTCGATGCAGGCACGAGAACCACCGCGACAGCAAATGAGATCGGAAGTGGCGCGCGCCCCATCGGCCGGAGATCGAAAAGCTCGCTCGCGACCAGCGCGGCGCCGAGAATTGCCAGATCGGGATTCCCCCACGAGAACGCTTCGAGCGCCGCCGCGACAACGGTACCGGCGGTCGCGATCAGCACGATGCGTCGGGTTCGACTCACGGTCGCACCTTCTGTTCTACCGGCTCCTTCTGCCCTTCCGGCTCCTTCTGTGCTTCGGTTGCGAGGTCACCGAGCCCGGCCGATCCCGTTCCTACCTCCGGAGGCGGCACCGCGAAGTCGGCGACCTGGGTTTCATGACCCGCGCCATACTGCTCGCTGCGCCGCTCAAGTACGGCGATGAGCGCCTCCACGCACCGCGGCTCGAACTGCGAACCCGCCTTGTCGCGGAGCTCAGCGAACGCGACGTCCTGAGTGAGCGCCCGGCGGTAGGCCCTCGTCGACGTCATCGCGTCGAACGCGTCGGCAACAGCGATGATCCG
>CAMDCC010000289.1 GCA_945889545.1 Bifidobacterium breve
ACGACCGAGCCAACCGCTCCAACTCTCGACGCTGCGACCGAGACACCTTCAACGCAACAGCAATCATCACCGGCATACCGCCAACCTAACCCGCCTCGCTAATTCAGCGACGTACCACTAGGGACGGCGGGGAGCCAGGCGAAACCGGCCCCTTCTCTGCATCTGCAGAGAGCTGGGTGCCGGTCGTTGTCGTTCCTGACCCGAATCAGACCAGAGGCTCATGGTGCAGACCCTGTCGCTCCGCTCCCGCCGACACGCCGCTGTCTGGCGGGCCGGTGTGGGGATGGTGCTAACCCTGGCGCTCACGATCGCCGCGGTCCTGGCAACGTCTTTCTCCACGAGCTCGGCATCCGAACGGACACCTGTGAGCACGCAGGTGGCCGACGACCGGGTGATCGTCTGCGAGTCGGGTGTGATCAGCCACGGTGACGTCGACACTTCGTCGGCCGTCGCCACCCGAGTTCCCTCCGGCGCGTTGGTGCCCGCCGGATGTCGGGAGGGCTGAACGCGCACGACGCTCCAAGCGTTCAGTCCCGGCCTTCTTGGGGCGGGCCGGGGCCGCAGCGATTCGAGGTCCGAGAAGAACACACAAGCAACACATTGCGAGTGCGATTCGGCCGGGAGCCCGCCCAGAAGGCTCCCGGCCGAACCGAGATCCCAGCCTTTGCCTCGATTAGTGGTCGGGAGCCGCGTTGAGGAGCATGACTCGGATCGCTTCGCCCTTCTGAACACCATCGCCGTCTCCGATGAGAGCGAGTCCGTTTGCCGCGGCGGTGGCCGCGAGCGCGTTGCTGGCTTGATTGCCGGTGCTCCGCGCGACGTAACCCCCTTCTGACCACTCCACGCGCACGCGGTCGAGATGCAGCTTGCCGTCGGGCTTGCGCGTGAACGCGTGCTCGGCACGCGCCATGACCTCCGGGCGGAACCGGAACGGGTGTCCGGCGCGTTGGAGGATCGCCGGACGCGCGAACAGCTCGAAGCTCACGAGTGACGACACCGGGTTGCCCGGCAACCCGAACACCGGCGTGCCGCGCACCACGCCGAACGCGAGCGGCTTCGCGGGCTTGATCGCCACCTGCCGCCACTCCAGATGTCCGAGTCGGTCGAGCGCCGCCTTCACGTAGTCGTAGTCGCCCACCGAGACGCCACCGCTCGTGAGGATCGCGTCGCACTGCGCCAACGCCTCCTCCAACAACGCAGTGATGCGGTCCTCGTCGTCACGAACTACGCCGAGATTCACCGGCTCGAACCCGGCTTCGGCCACGAGCGCCAGCAGCATCGGCCGGTTCGAGTCGCGGATCTTGCCCGGAGCGAGCGGCTCCACCCGCCCCGAGCCCGACTCCACGAGCTCGTCGCCGGTCGAGAGCACGCCAACCCGAGGGCGGGGGAACACCCGCACGGTGCCGGCACCGACGCTCGCGAGCACGCCGAGGTGCGCGCCGCCCAGGAGCGTTCCCGCGGGGAACACCTCCTGGCCGCGGGTCAGGTCGCCGCCGGCCGCTCGCACGTGGGTCCCGGCGTCCACCTCGGCCTCGATCCAAACTTCAACACCCTCAGCCCGGGTCCGCTCGACCATCACGATCGCGTCGGCACCCTCGGGCATGGGCGCGCCGGTCATGATCCGGATCGCCTCGCCCTCCCCCACGGCTCGATCGGGCGCGTGTCCGGCGGGGAGATCGCCCACCACCCGGAGCCGCACCGGAGTGTCGGGCCCCGCACCGGCCGTGTCGGCGGCGCGCACGGCGTATCCGTCCATCGCGGTGTTGGCGAACGGCGGTACATCCTCCGAAGTGGTCACCGCCACCGCGAGCACGAGTCCGTGGGCGTCAACAAGTGCCACCTCCACCGGCTCGAGCGCCCCAACGGCGCCGAGGATCTCAGCCCGGACGTCGTCGAGTGGTGCCAGCCCGCTCACTCGGCCAACCGGCCTAGGAGGAGCGCTGAGCGATGTCGCGCAGGATCGCGGCGAGCCCGGGGCCGAGGTCGGGGCGAGCGAGCGCGAGCTCGATGTTGGCGCGCAGGAAGTCGAGCTTGTCGCCCACGTCGTAGCGACCCTCCGAGAACACCACACCGTGGACCGGTTCAGTCTCGAGGAGCGTGCCGATCCCGTCGGTGAGCTGGAGCTCACCGCCCACTCCGTTCTTCGTGCGGTCGAGCGCATCGAAGATCTCCGGCGGGAGCACATACCGACCGATGACGGCAAGGTTCGATGGTGCATCCTCGGGCTTCGGCTTCTCCACGATGCCGTACACGCGCATGATGCCGTCGCCGACGGGATCGGCCCGCACACATCCATACGCCGAGATGTGCTTGGGCGTCACCTCCATCAGCGCGAGCACCGCGCCCCCGTACTCGTCGTGCGCGGCGAGCATGCGGCGCAGTAGTGCGGAGTCGTCGACCATCACGTCGTCGCCGAGGAGCACGGCGAACGACTGGTCGTCGATGTGCTCGCGGGCCACCGAGACTGCGTGACCGAGGCCGAGCGGATCACGCTGGCGGATGTAGTGGAAGTCGGCCAGATCGTTCACGGCGCGAATCTCTTCGAGGAGATCGAACTTCTTTTGCTGCTCCAGATAGAACTCGAGCTCGAAGTTGCGGTCGAAGTGATCCTCGATCGCATGCTTTCCCCGACCGGTGATCACGAGCAGATCGGTGAGGCCGGCACGCACCGCCTCTTCGACCACGTACTGGATCGACGGCTTGTCGACGATCGGCAGCATCTCCTTGGGTTGGCTCTTCGTGGCGGGGAGAAACCGCGTGCCGAGCCCGGCCGCCGGGATCACTGCCTTGGTCACGGAGGGTCTAGTGACGGTGGGTCGGGTGACGATTGGCCTCGTGACGTTGGGCTGTGCAGTCATTGCTCGGTCACGCTATCGGTCGCCCTCGACGGGATCGGGCGGCGCATCGTCGCCAGTCGTGCTGCTCAGACCGAGCTCCTGTCCCCTGATCACGCGCAACAGGCTCTTGAGGTGCCGAACGATGATGATCCCGGCGATCACGCTCACGACCGACATGTCGAGCCAACTCGCGCCGCGCGCCACGACGATGACGGTGAACAGCACCGCGCAGGCGACCGACGCCACCGATGCTTTGTGGAGGCCGCGCGCAATCACGACCCAGACCGCGCCGGTGATCGCCATGACGAGGGGGAACGGCACCGCGAGCACGCCCGCCGCGGTGGCCACGCCCCGACCGCCCTTGAAGTGGCGGGTGACCGGGAACACATGGCCGAGCACGGCGGCGAGACCGAGCACGTACGCGCCACGGTGGCCGTCGAACGCGGTGTCCACGAGGGCGCCGATGCCGGCAGCCAGCGCGCCCTTGCCGATGTCGAGCACGAGGACGAACACGCCCCACTTCCAGCCCATGAGCCGGTAGATGTTTGACGCCCCGGGATTCCCCGACCCTTCGTTGTGGACATCGATCCCATGACGGCGCGCAACGATCCGCGCGCTCGGGAAGGTTCCGAGCAGGTAGGCCAGCGGGATGAGAAGCAACACCTCGGGCATGCGATTGCCATTCTGTCCGACCTGGCCCCGACGAGAGATTGCGCGGCCTGGGGTAGCATTAGCAGTCAACACAAGCGAGTGCTAAGACCAGTTGCCAGGAGTTGGGGCCGAACGCCCCACAGGAGTGACGAATGCCGACCTATCGATACCGCTGCGGCACCTGCGGCGAGGAGTTCGAGGTGTGGCAGTCGATGAAGGATCCCTCCCTCACCATTCATCGAGATTCGGTTCTGGGAGATTCGGTTCCTGACTCCGACTGCGACGGCTCACTCGTGAAGGTGCTCAGCCCAGCCGGCATCGTCCTGAAGGGTTCTGGCTTCTACAAGAACGACAGTCGCT
>CAMDCC010000290.1 GCA_945889545.1 Bifidobacterium breve
GGTCACGAACCTCGATCACGGAGAGCTCACCGTCGCTTCGCGCCGTCACCTCGACCGGCTGACCGTCGTCGGAGTACTTGATCGCGTTGTCGAGGAGGTTGGCGAGCGCGCTGACAACCTGGGTGGGGTCGCACGTGAGCAACAGGCCGTCGTCGGCGCCGGTCACAAGAATCGGGATGTGTTGCGCGTCGGCAGTTGATCGCACGCGCTCGATAGCGTCGTTGAGCAACTGAGCCACCGGTACGGCGCGGCGCGATGGCTGTTCTTGAGCCTCGATCAAGCTCAGATCGAGCAAGTCGTCGACGATGCGGGCCAACCGGTCGGCTTCGCGGACGAGGCGACCCGAGAGCTCGTGCGTCGCCGAGTTGTCGCCCGCGGCGATGGTCTCCGCGAGCAACGCGAGTGCACCGATGGGCGTCTTGAGCTCGTGGCTCACGTTGGCGACGAAGTCTCGGCGCACGTTCTCCACCCGGCGAAGATCCGTGATGTCCGCCACAAATGCGACTGCCCCAACGACTGGCCCAACGACTGGGCCGACGCGCGCACCGTCTGCTCGAAGCGGAACGGCATCGATCGAGAGCACCTGACTCGGGGGCCCGAGCAAGGACAGCTCCTCGTGATGGGCAATGCCGGCACGTGCGTCGTCGAGCAGACGGGTGATCACGACCTCCGCGACCGCGTCACCGTGGCGGGCATTGTGAAACCGCTCGGCGGTGGCATTGCGGAGCACGACCTCGCCCGCGGGATCCACGATGATGATCGAATCCCGCGCCGCCCCCAGTGCGGCCAAGAACCGATCGTGCTCGGCCCGGAGCCGGGCCGCGGCACTTTCGGCTTCGGCCAGCCGGCGCTCCAGCGCCTCATGGGCGTCGCGGGCCCGGAACCTCATCACCGCCATCCCCATCCCGCCGGCCCCCCACGCCTTGCGTGAGAATGTCGATCCGGCGAGGCTTCCGCATCATCCGAACGACCGGAGGTCGGCACGTGCGGTTTCGGCTCATCCCACGAGACGAGTCGTTCTACCCGTTGTTCAACGAAGCCGCCGAGAACGTGGCCGAGTGCGCGCGACGACTCCGCGATCTGCTCGAGGAGTTTCCCGACAGCGGCGAGGCGGTCGTCGACAAGGTGGCGCGAGTCACCGACTGCGAGCGGCTGGGCGACGAGATCACACGGAAGATCCTCCGTCAGCTCAACTCGAGCTTCGTCACGCCCTTTGACCGCGAAGACATCCACGCGCTCACCGAAGAGATGGACGATGTCGTCGACGAGATGCAGGCCGCAGCCGATCTGCTCGTCCTGCACAACGTCGAGAAGGCCCTGCCCGAGATCAAGGAGCTCGGTGACATCCTTGTCGAGGCCGCGGAGACCAATCTGAGCCTGATCCGCAAGCTGCCGAAGCTGCGCGGGCTCGACGCCGAGCTCGAGGCGATCGACCAGCTCGAGAGCTCCGCCGACAAGGCCTACCGCCGGGCGGTCGCGCATTTGTTCTCCGGTGAGTACAAGGCCTTCAACGTGCTCAAGTGGAAGGACGTTGTGGAGGCGATCGAGGCATCGGTGAATGCCATCGAGAACATCTCCGACATCGTCGAGAGCATCGCTTTGAAGCACGCCTGACCCGACGATGGAGTCCGTCGCCCTCTGGTTTGTCGTACTCGTCGCGCTCGGGTTCGACTTCGTCAACGGCTTCCACGATGCCGCCAACTCGATCGCGACGGTGGTGTCCACCCGGGTGCTCTCGCCGCGACTCGCCGTCATGTGGGCGGCGTTCTTCAACTTCGCCGCGTTCCTCGTGTTCGGCACGGCCGTCGCGAGCACGATCGCCAAGGATGTGGTCGTCCAGGACGTGTTGTCGATCGGAGTGATCTTCGCGGGCCTCACCGGCGCGATTGTCTGGAACCTCATCACCTTCTTCTTGGCACTCCCGAGCTCGTCGTCGCACGCGTTGATCGGCGGCATGGCCGGCGCCGCGGTGGCAAAGGGCGGCTTCGACGTGCTCATCAGCAGCGGCGTGGGAAAGATCGCGGTGTTCATCGTGCTCGCCCCACTGCTCGGGCTGTTGCTCGGCTTTTCGCTGATGGTGCTCATGATGTGGGCAAGCCACAAGTACCAAAAGGTCGAACGGCTGAACCGTTTCTTCCGACGCGGACAGCTCCTGTCGGCGGCCGCATACAGCCTCGGCCACGGCGGCAACGACGCGCAGAAGACGATGGGCGTGATCCTCGCGCTGCTGATCGCGCAGGGTGAAGTTGGTCCGAACGCCGAGGTGCCACTCTGGGTCGTGCTGGCAGCACACTCTGCGATCGCGCTCGGGACCCTCTCAGGCGGTTGGCGATTTGTGAAGACGATGGGTTCGAAGCTCACCCGGCTCCAGCCCGCGGGTGGCATGGCGGCGGAAACCGCGGCTGCGATCACACTCTTCTTCGTGTCGGCGCGCGGCATTCCCGTCTCGACGACGCACACGATCACCGGAGCGATCGTGGGCACCGGTTCCGCCAACCGCATCTCCGCAGTGCGCTGGGAGATGGCGCGACGCGTCGTGTGGGCGTGGATTCTCACGATCCCGGGCGCGGCCCTCGTGTCCGCGGTCACGTACGGAATCGTCTCGGCGTTCTGATGGACCGTCGCGCCGCGTTCTTCGCGATTGCCGCCGTTGTGTGCGCGGCTGTGTCGCCGGCCACCGAGACGGAGATCCGATGGATACCGATTGCGATGGCCGTAGGGTACGCGGTGCTCAGCGTGCTGTCGTTCCTCGACGCCTGGTCTCGCCACCACGATCACAACAACTAACCCACGCCGCTCGCCTGCAGCGCCGCGTTCGGTGTCAGCCGAAGCGTCCCGTGACGTAGCCCTCGGTCCGTGGATCCGCCGGGCTCGTGAAGATCGCGCCGGTCCGGTCGAACTCGACGAGCTGGCCGACCCGCTTGCCGCCCTCCTGGACATCGGTCGTGATGAACGCAGTCATGTCGGAGGTACGCGCCGCTTGCTGCATGTTGTGCGTGACGATCACGATCGTGAAGTCCTGCTTCAGCTCCACCATGAGATCCTCGATCCGAGCCGTCGCAATTGGATCGAGCGCTGAGCACGGCTCGTCCATCAGGAGAACGTCGGGCTCCACAGCCAGGCATCGAGCAATGCACAGCCGCTGCTGTTGCCCACCCGAAAGGGTGAATGCACTGTTGTTGAGCTTGTCCTTGACCTCATCCCAGAGCGCGGCACGCATCAATGCGGCTTCGACGACGTCACCGAGATCGCGACGTTTCCCCTTGAGTCGAGGACCAAAGGCGACGTTGTCGAAGATCGACTTCGGGAAGGGATTCGGCTTCTGAAACACCATCCCGATGCGTCGACGCACCTCGACGGGATCCACACGCGGCCCGTAGAGGTCGACACCGTGGTACTTGATCGACCCATCGACTCGCGCACCGACCACGAGGTCGTTCATCCGGTTGAACGAACGCAGCAGCGTCGACTTCCCACATCCCGATGGTCCGATCAACGCGGTGATCTCACGCGCGTTGATGGTGAGATTGATGTCGGCGATCGCCGGTACACCCGAGTAGCTGATCGTCACGTTCTCGGCGGCGAAGACGATCTGCGCCGCTTCATCGGCATCGGAGCTCGAATGCGACGACGGCTGGGTCACCACTGGGGGCCTCAGCTCGGGCGGCCTCACATCAGGAACCTTCACATCAGGAACCTTCACATCAGGAACCGGCATCACCGTCAGCGTATTCGGCGCCGTTCGAATTGGCGGCGTCACGCAGTAGCGATGAGGTGAACGACAGGTGAACACTGTGGGGGACACCTGGGAGTAGGTGCGACCGACCCCGCGATGCGGTCACA
>CAMDCC010000291.1 GCA_945889545.1 Bifidobacterium breve
TGATGATGATGGCATCTTCGAAGTTGTATCCTTGCCATCCGTGATGCGGATACCCAGGACGTCGTTCCAGATCTTGCTCGTAGGAAGTGGGTACGGCATCGATGGGTCTTCGATGTCCGGAAATGCGCTGACAACTGCCAGTGAGAGCACCGAGATACCGATCGTCGAAACCAGCACGATCACACGCGGGGCGAAGAAGAGTCTTCGGATGACCACGAGCTCGATCAGCACGCCGTAGAGCGTGCCGACGACCAGTGCCGCGACGATCGCGACCCAGAACGAGACGGAGTAGTTGATCGCAATGACCGCAAGCAGCGTCGCGCCGACCAATCCCATGTTGCCGACTGCGAAGTTGATGACCCGGGTCGACCGATAGATGAGCACGATGCCCATCGCGAGGAGACCGATCACGAGCCCGCCGATGACGCCATCGAAGACGAGCTGTGAGGTGACCCAGGTGGCGAGCATCGCGTTCAGCCGCCTTCCTTACCCAGGAACACCGCTCGGGCCAAGTCGTCACGTTCGGCG
Organism: Bifidobacterium breve; assembly: GCA_945889545.1. GTDB lineage: Bacteria > Actinomycetota > Acidimicrobiia > IMCC26256 > PALSA-555 > SHVJ01. The sequence goes on from CAMDCC010000291.1 coordinate 529, forward strand.
AGCTCGGCCGCCGGCCCGATGAATCGAACCTGACCCTTCTCGAGGAACACGGCGCGGTCCGCGATCGACAACGCGACGTTCAGTGACTGTTCGACGATGATGATGGTCATCCCCTCCTCCTTGAGGCGCTCGACGACCCCCAGGAGCTCTTGCACGAGCACCGGCGCAAGGCCGAGCGAGAGCTCGTCGATCGCGAGCACGTCCGGCTCGTGCAGCAGGGTCATTGCAAGCGCCAGCATCTGCTGCTGCCCGCCCGACAACGTGCTGGCGGCATCGCGTCGCTTCTCGGACAGAGCCGGGAACAGGTCGTACATGCGATCGATCCGGTGTTCGAAGTCAGCTTCGTCCTTGCGGTACACGAACGCAGCCATCTCGAGGTTCTCACGGACCGTCATCGCCGGGAACACGCCCTTGCCGCCGATGAGGATTCGAATGCCCATGCGCGCCCGCTGTTCAGGCGTCGCGTACGTGATCGTCTGGCCGTGGAGTCGGATCACTCCGCGCGACGGAGTCCCGAGGCCCGCGATTGCCCTGAGGATCGTCGACTTCCCCGCGCCATTCGTCCCGAGCAGCGCGAGAACCTCACCGGACCGAACCTCGAACCCGACATCGAACAGGACCTGCACCGGACCGTACGAGTAGTCGACGTTGTTGACCTGCAGCGCCGGGATGTCTTCGGGATCGGCCTGCTGTCGCTTGTGTTCGTCCAGCTCCTCTTGGAGCTCGGCGACGACCAGCGAGAGGTCGTACTTGATGGACCGCGAGCCGCGCAGGAACAGATATCCCCCGATGATCGAGGTGGGCACGACGATCGCGATCACCGCGGTGCGAGGTCCGAACTCGTCGCTCAGCAGGCCGCTGAGCAGCGCACCGCCAGTCGCACCAATGAAGAAGATGTAGAGAGATCCCAGCGCTCCCCCGAGCCCCCGCAGTCGGTAGGGGCAGATCGCCTGGAGAAGCGGCCCCACCATGGCAAAGGCCGTCAGCATCAGCACGATCTGCGGCACGCCCAGCAGCACGAAGAGCGGGACGTTGGGCATGAAGTACTGCACGGGCGTCAGCAGGGCTGCTGGCAGGATGAAGTAGCCGATGATTCGCAGCGCCTTTTCGGGATCCTTCCGGTACAGCCTGTCGTAGTAGCGACCAACGAAGGGAAGCACGACGAACACGCCGATCCCACCGACGGTTGCAGCGATTCCGCGCTCGAACGCCTTCGCACCGAACTCGTCTTCGAGGAAGATGTTCGACAACACGGGTACCGTGAACAGACCGAACCCCAACGCTGCGAACGCGACAATGGCGCTCTTGAACGTTTGGATCTGCCAGAGGCGCGCGAACGCAGCCTCGACCGAGATGGGTGCCGGCTTTTCATCCTCGAAGACCTCACCGAGCACGTCCTGCTTCTCGAACTGGCCGCGTGGGGGCTCCGGAAGACGAAAGGCGAGGAACGAGACCACGGCGACTGGAATCGCGAGCGAGATGTACGCCCACCGCCAACCGTCGGGTCCACCGGCAAGCGTTGCGATCCCGGTCACGATGACTGGGCTCAAGGTTCCAATCATTCGCCCAGCGACGAAGGTCGCGGCACCGACCCGACCCCGGACGCCGATGGGATATGCGTCGGCGATGAAGGTGCCGTTGACGGAGTAGTTGCTCGACTTGGCGACACCCACCCCGAGGCGGGTCCAGAACAGCTGGAACGCATTCTTCACGATCCCGCAGAGGAAGAGGAACACCGCAAATACGACGTGCGCGAACCCGATGATGCGGGCACGGCGCATTCGGTCGGCCATCCATCCCATCGGGAGCGCGCCCAAGATGAGGAATGAGCCCGATGCCGATGCGAGGAACACCATCGTCCCGCTGCTGATACCCAACGAATCACGGATGTCGGGGGCTAGGACCCCTAACGTCGCCGACTCCAACTCGTCGACCATGATCAGCAACATCAAGACGAAGAACGGGAAGGAGCCTGCGCCGGCGCGAAGCCCTTCGCGCAGCGACATCTCCTCACCCCCAACGCCGGGGAGAAGGTCGTCTGCAAAAAGGATCTGCTTGTCCGCCTCGCCTTGCAGCCGTTCGCGTTCAGCCTCGGCTTCGAGCACCGCGCCCGCAAGATCCGCGGCGCGGCCTTCCTGCCCGTGTGCGTCGGTCGTGCTCACCGACTCCCCCCTTCGCGTCGAGTGCGCATCTCTGTCCAGTTACGCGCGCTGACGCGCCCGGACACTAGAGCGATTGCGTGCGTTCGTCACTTGATTCCTCGATTCCTTCGATCCATCGCCGAAGCGTGCGCACATCGGCGACCAGCTGCTCCGGGTCGTCATCGCGTACGTATTCACAGAGCGCATAGCGCTGACTGATCGGATCGCCCTCGAATTCGGCAATCGCAAGCGCCGAGCGCCAGAGCGCGGCGCCATCGTCGAGTGCATGCCGATCGTCTATCCCCGCCTGCCCCCAGGTGAACACATGCACGTGCGCGAGCCGCGAGGCGACTTTGGTGAGCTCGCCGAGTGCCGTTTCGACCGGGAGGGTCGGATCAGGTTGCCAATGCGTCCGGAGGTTGGGACGTTGAAGCCTGTCGAGCAGATGATTCGTAGAAGTCGCCGTGTGGGTGAGCGTGAAGGGATGGAACTCGAGCGCTGCGGTCAACCCGCGCGCACCGATGGCCTCAGCGAGGGCGGCGGTGCGATCGGTCACTCGGACACGTTCGTCGGGCGCCGAATCGGGCGTGGTGCCGAGCTCCGTCCAGATGCGCACCATCGGCGCGCCGAGCGCCTCAGCAGAGTCGAGCACGGCGTTGACTGTCGACAGGTCGTCGTCTCCAGGAGCCGCGAAGCCCAGATAGGAGCCGTACGACGCGACCTCGACGCCCGCGTCACGGCAACGCGCCGCGAGCGCCGTGAGATCCGATCCCCCTCCGGGCGGCGCGTGCCCATCGGCACCCCACTCGATGCCCTCGATTCCCGCACGAACGGCCACCTCGAGCACCTCCTCTGCAGGAAGCGACCGGAGAGTGATGGAGCAGAGTCCCGGAGCGATGGTCATCGACGCGTCCGATGCCGAGTCGCCTTCTTGATTGCCGCAAGCTCGACGCGCTCGGGCCGCTCCTTGTAGAACTCATCGAGCGGATAGCAGCCCGACACGAGCCCGTTGCGCGGCGCGGTCGTGCAATCGCTGAACGTCCGACACAACAGCGAGGACTGCAACGCCCGCCCGGCGAACACGTCGGCAGGCATGTGGGGGTAGCTCAGCATCCCGCGACCGATCCCCACCGACGTCG
>CAMDCC010000292.1 GCA_945889545.1 Bifidobacterium breve
CGGGGATTATCAAGGGAGGGCAACGGGCGAGGAGTCGGCGCCGAGCTACCACGCGACCGAAGCGCCGCCCAGATGACGACTCGACGATCGACATCCCATAGCCATCGACCCGCCGCTGGTGGTAATCGTCGTGCCCGTGCGATCACGGGCATGCGAGCATTGCGTCCTATGAGCTTCGTCTTCCGATCGATCACTGCTGACGAGCTGCCCGCGTTCGCGAACGCGTCGTCAACCGGCTTCGGCGAATCGAACGCGTGGTTCGAGCGCGAGCGGCCATGGGCCGCGTCGTCGATCGAGCGAACCATCGGGGGGTTCGAAGGCAACTCGGTGGTCTCGACCAGTCGCAACTTTCCATTTGATATGACCGTGCCCGGTGGTGCGTCGTTGCATACCGCCGGTGTGAGCGCGGTCACTGTGCTCCCCACCCACCGTCGTCGCGGCTTGTTTCGGGAGATGATGACGCGCCTGCTCGCTGATGCCGTCGAGCACGAGGAACCCGTCTCGATCCTGACGGCGAGCGAGGCCTCGATCTATGGGCGCTTCGGGTACGGGCCGTCTGCGCTTGCGGGCAGCGTGCGCATCGCGAAGCACGAGCTGGAGTTTTCGCAGCCTCGGCCGGCTGGGCGCCTGCGACTCATCGACGTGGACGAGGCGCGCAAGGTGGAACCCGACGTGTTCGAGCGGCTTCGCCTCGTCTCACCCGGCGCGGTCTCGCGGCCCGACCTGTGGTGGTACCACCACTACGAGCCGTCGTTCGGCACTCGCTTCGATGTGATCTACGAGTCGCCGTCGGGATCGATCGACGGCTACGTCACCTATTCGGTGCGCGACAAATGGGGCCCTGCGGGCGCCGCACACGTGCTCGCGATCCGCGAGCTCATCGGGTGCACGCCCGACGCCGAGCACGCGCTGTGGCGCTATCTGGCTGAGGTTGATCTCGTGCAAACCATCACGAGTCATTCAGTGCCACTCGATACGCCCCTCACCTGGCTGCTCACGTCGCTGCGCGCGGCCGGCATCGGAACCATCCACGACAACCTCTGGACGCGCCTCCTCGACGTGCCGGCAGCCTTGGGCGCTCGCACGTACGCGGTCCCGGGCCGCCTTGTCCTCGCGATCAACGATCCCGTGCGTCCCGGCGAAGCCGCCGACGGCACGTTCGCGCTCGACGGCGGCCCTGACGGGGCAACGGTGTCGCGCGCCGATACGGAGCCCGACCTGGTGTGCGACGTCGCGGTCGCGTCCACCGCATGGCTCGGCGGCGTGCGCTGGTCACAGCTCGCTGCAGCAGGGCTCGTGGAGGAACGCTCGTCTGGCGCGCTCGCAACGGCCGAAGCGATGTTCGCGTCTACGCCGCTGCCGTACGGCTACACCTGGTTTTGAGGAGTTAGGACTAGGGGTCGAGCATCTCGATGCGCGCGAGCCAGAGGCCCGGCGCGTCGAAGTCGTTCGGGGTGGGCGCCATCTCGGGTCGTTCCCAGAGATGGTGGAGCGCTTCAATGCCCGAGCGCTCGATCACGCCCGCGCAGAACGCGGCACCGCGCTCGTAGTCCTCGCGATCGGTCGCAAGGCCGAGCAGCCCTTCTACGAATCGCTCTGCGTCGCCGCGTTCGAGGCGGTGGCGCGCCATCGCCTCATGAATACGGTCGAACGTGGGGATGAGCTGATTTCCGACCCGTTCGAGGATCACGTCGGCGTATCCCTCGAGCACCGCGTGCAGCACGCGAGCGCGCGTGAGCACCTCGTGCTGGCGATCGGATCGGATTGCACCGAGCAGCTCGTTGGGGTGCTCGGTGAGCGCCTGCATCGACGCAGGATCCGACGGGTCGATATCACCGAGGCGCGCGCCAAGAATCGTGGCGTCGACTTCGTAGCCCGACACGTACTCGGTCGCGAGTTCGACCATCGCCTTGCGCACCCAGGACACCGAGCGAACTGCGGCGTGCACGACCTCGTGGATGGCCAGATAGAACCGGAGGTCGGCGCGCTCGAGTGACCAGTCGGTCTCGAACGCGTCGATGTTGCGGACCACGAAGCACAACGACGGTTCGTCGGCAGCCGGGAGTGGGAGGTCGTAGCGACCGAGCGCGTGCTGCGCGAGGTAACCCACCATCGATCCGGCCTGTACGCCGAGCAAGAGCGGCGCCAGCATCGGGAGCATGCTTCTGAGCGCGTCTGCCGTCTCCGGCGAGTCCTCGATCCCGAAGGTTTCGGGCCCGAAGGTCTCCGGCATCACGAAGGACTCAGGCTGGAACGCGGCACCGAACGTGATGGCCAGTTGCTCCAACACCGGCTTCAGCGCGTCGAGGTGCAGCGTTGCCCACTCGCGGCGATCGATCGTCCGCACCTCGGCGGAGAACATGTCGGCAAGCCCGGTCTCGGCCACCACATGAGTCCTGGCCGCGCGTGCGAGCTCGTCGAGCTGGGTGCGGGCGGCCGTATCGATCGCCGGCTCGTCTTCGCCGCCCGTGGCGACGATCGACGCGAGCTGTGTGGCGACCGGCCAGTTGAGCGGCCCGCTCGATTGCAACGCACTTGCGAGCGCAGCGAACTCGACACCGGAGAGGTCGAAATTGAAGGGGAGCCCTGGAAAAGAGGAAGGGAACGGCTGGTCGTCGCCCGATTCCCCGTTGGGATCCCCGCTGGGATCAGCGCTGGGATCGCTGTCGGGGTCGTCGTCGGGCGCGTCGCCGCCTTGAGGACTGCTCGGCACGCGGTCAGTCTATGGACATGGTCACGATCGCAGTCACCGGGGCAGCAGGGCTGATCGGGCGACAGCTCGTGCCTGCGCTGGCTGCGGATCCCACGGTCACTCGGGTCGTTGCCCTCGATGTGCGGGAGCCGATCCGACGGCTGCCCGGCGTCGAGTTCCATCTCGCCGACGTGCTGCACCGAGATCTGAAGCCATTGCTTGAAGACGTGGACGTGCTCGTACACCTCGCGTCGGTCGTCGATCCGATCCCCGACGAGCACCTGATGGCGCGCGTGAACGTGGAGGGCACACGTCGCGTGCTCGATGCCGCGTCCGCGGTGGGCATTCGTAAGATCGTGCGGGTGTCGAGCGCCGCGGTGTACGGCGCGTGGGCTGACAACGCGGTGCCGCTCACCGAGGACGCCCCACTGCGCCCCAACCGCGCGTTCTCGCCAGCAGTCCAGGCTGCCGAAGTCGAGCGCCTCCTTGCGGAGTGGCGTGACAACCATCCGGGTGTGGTGGTGACCGTGTTGCGCACCGCTCCGGTGCTCGGACCGGGCGCCGAGCGGTTGCCGTCGCGCTTGCTCCTCGGCCGCCCGCGCTTGCGCGTGCGCGCCGCCACGCCGCCCGTCCAGGCCGCGCATGTCGATGATCTCGTGACTGCGATCGCGCACGTCGCGCTCGCCGATCACCCGGGCACGTTCAACGTGGCGTCCGACGGCTGGATCGACCACGACGATGCCGAAGCGCTCCTCCCCCCAACCCGTGTGCCGCCCGTCCCCGCCGAGCTCCTCGAGCGCGTCCTCACCCGCACATGGAGCACCGGCCTCGGCGAAGTCCCCCCCGGTGTCGTCCCCTACCTCATCCACCCCTGGATCATCACCAACGAAAAGCTCAAGACCACAGGCTGGCGCCCCACCCACTCCAACCAAGAAGCCCTGAGAGATGGACTCTCCTCTTACCCTCCAAAGCCAACGCGAGAGATAGCCCTCGCGTTCGCCGCCGGCGTGATCACCGCCTCAGCCCTGACGTACGCGGTGTTTGGCCGCCGCCGGAGGCGTCGGGTCCGAGCGTGAGAAGCGGCGGTCCGGAGTGCGTCGCCCGCAGGC
>CAMDCC010000293.1 GCA_945889545.1 Bifidobacterium breve
TCCTCGCCAACAACGTCGCCGGCGGGCCCGACATCAACACCGGCCCCTTCACCTTCGAATCCATCGTGTCCGTCATAACTACCTCTCCTCCGGCCAGGCCAAGCCCAGCACGCTAGATCTGGCAGTTACACCGTTCCCGTTACAGACCCAACCTCGACCCGCCGTGGTAGTCGTTGCGGCCCAGAACGTGACGGCAGGGTGACAGATGGAGGCTCGCGGCGACTGCCTACGTTCCCTGCTGGTCCATGTGGCTCGGTTGCAACCAGATCGGATCGTGATCGAGCGCAGTAGCCCGGAGCAAGAACGCGAGGACCTCCCCACGATCATCAACGCCGGTCAGCACCTGCCGGCGCCGGCCCTGTGGGCCTACGGGCACGGCGCCCCGGAGTTAGAGCCCCTTCTCTTGCTCGCTGATATTGCTGCGAGCATGCCCGCTGAGTACCACTGGGCTGAGGTTGTTGTCATCACAACCTCGATCTGACGCGCACGATCCCCGGCTCCGTCCTTGCGAGGCGGCACTCCGGGGCTCCACTTCCCCATCCTTATCGGAGAGGGCATCGCCATGATACACCGAACGCTTGGGTTGGATTGCTGCTGTTTTAGGTCGGGCGTCGGCGTTGTGTCGGGGATTCCACGAAGTCGATGTGGTTCTCTCGGGGTGGTGCTGCGCGGCGGTGCAGCTTCGGGCGGGCGCTCACTGATGGTGAACCAAATGAGGTCGTCACCGACACGTGAGTGATGGGTGAGATGCCGCTGGAGAGCCGCCACCTGCCGCCGGGATCGATCAGTTGGCGAGTGACCCGCCGTAGATCTGCCAGGCGAGTACGGATTTCGCGGCGAGGCTGAGGACGAGGTAGGTCTTCTCGCCGAAGGCGTAGTCGCGCCAGGGGCCGATCCGTCGGTATTGGAGCCATTGGTTGAGCCCGAAGCTGAAGAAGAAGATCAGTTCGGCGATCACGATGCCGTAGACGAAGCCGGGCACCGTGTCGGCACCGATGATGTTGACCCAGATCGCCACCCATGGCGCGACACCCGCGATTGTGCCGAACCAGAACGGCAGCATCGTGGTCGATGTGCGGCCGGGTGGGTTCATTCGTTCCTGAAGCCAGCCGAACAGGATCATGGCGATGTTCGTGCCGGCGATGGCCACCACGGCGGCGATGTCGGTGATGCCGCTGTACGACGCGATCAACAGCACCATCAAGGTGGCGCTCAGCGAGTACTCCACCCAACGGAACCGGTTGATCCCGCGGCCCAGATCGACCTCGTAGGTGCGACGAGAGAACGTGGCCGTAGCGAGATGATCAAACGCGGCCAACAACAGAAACACCGCGATCGCCACGCCGATCCGGACGTCGAAAAGCGCCTCGGGTGTGGTCAGCCGCGTGCCCGGCGGACCTTGCGGATAGGTGGACGTGACGGTGATGGCGAAGCCGCTCGCCATCACCAGGATCAACGCAGCCTGCGCTGCATGCAGGACGGTCAAGCCGAGGTTCCACCGGCGAAGACCCGCCAGTCGCTCCGGAGTGACACCCGACGCGGTCGACTCGGTGCTCCCGGAGTTCCGGTGCGGTGGCGCTGGTTCGCTCATGTTTGACCTTCTTTTCGGTGGTCGGACTCGGATGTCCGAACGGTTTGCGAACTGTCGAGAATGCGCGTGACACGTCTGATCGGATCAGGCCTCGGCGCCCTGGAGCTCGACCCGCAGGCCGGTGGTGGCGCGGTCGGCGATGCGGTTGAAGAACGGGCGCAACGCGAGGTCGGCGACGCCGAGGACACCGTTGAAACGGAGCTGGGCGTCGTACTCGACGATGCTGCCGTCGCCGTCGGGCGTGACAGTGACGCGGTCCTCCGACGTGAAGAAACGGCTCCTCCCCAAGACGAGCAGGTCCCGCGGCGCGTCGTACTCGATGGTGCGATAGGTCAACATGATGTCCTTCGCTACGCCGGCGATGGTCACGTCGAACACCGACTCGGCCCCGCCGCCGTCGCCCGTGGTCTGTGTCACGTTGCGGACACCCGGGTCCCAGCGGGCGAAGTTGCGAAGATCGGCCATGTACGCGAAGGACTCTACGGGCGTCCACGGCGTGCGAATCCTGGTGACGTAACGAGCCATAGCGATGTTCCAGTTTCTGAGTAGCGAGGGGACCGACAAGGAACAGCCGGTCGTCTCGGACGGAGCGGACTCGACCCTGCGCACATGCGGGAGTCATGCGAGAAGGCTGCGGCGCATCCAGGCAGTCTTCTCGTGGACCTGGAGGCGTTGGGTGAGCAGGACTGCGGTGGGTTCGTCATACGCCGCTTCGACCGCGGGAACGACCGATCGGGCGGTACGGGCCACGGTTTCTTGGCCCACGACGAGGCGACGGATCATCTCCGCCGCGTCTGGTCGGTCGTCGTCCTCGGTGACCGAGGACAGCTTGGCGAACTCGCGATAGCTGCCAGGTGCGGGGGCGCCGAGCGAGCGCATGCGTTCTGCGATGAGGTCGACGGCGAGGGCAAGTTCGTTGTATTGCGTCTCGAACATCAGGTGCAGGGTTTGGAACATGGGGCCGACGACGTTCCAGTGGTAGTTGTGAGTCTTGAGATAGAGGGTGTACGTGTCAGCAAGCAGGCGGGAGAGCCCGTCGGTGATTTCTTGGCGGTCGGTCTCGTCGATGCCGATGTCGATCACGGGATCGGCCATGGTAAGTCTTCCTTGGTTTCGGGGAAGATGGGGGTGGGTCCTAGAACCGTGATCGCGCGAGGGTTGCTACGACGCAGTGACGGGTGATCAGTTCAGGTCAGGTGCACCGCTTATGTCGTCGGGGTCGCGCTCGCCGGTCGCCGGCCTCTGCGGCGATCGGGCGTCGTCGGGCTCGGCGATCCGTCCCAACCAGATGCCGCCGGCCATGACTGAGCCCCAAACGGTGAGCGCGAAGACGCCGATTCCTACGCTGAAGATCGCCGTCTGGCTCACGATCCTCCCCCACCGCGACGCCGCGGAGCGACCTCGGCCGCCGGTGTCAGCAGCAGAGTTCCCAGCGAGTAGATCGATGGGACCCAGAGACCTACGAAAATTCCCGCAGACGTTTCATCTTTCACGAAATACAGAAAAACAGAGAAGAGAAACGAGAGGAATCCCGCGACAATGAACGGGATTCTGACACGCAACGACGGGTTCAGTTTGGGCATAGGTGGCCTCCAGGGATCGGAATCGGGGTGCGGTTCGGGTCGCCCGATACTAGGTTCCGGTAAGAGGCAAACCATGCAACGAGGCTGGTATGTGCATCGACAGCGTTCCGCGATCGGACGGCGCGCTGAAACGCACGCTGATGGTTGGGTCGGAGTGCGTGATCGCGGACCCGGCCCGCTTAGTCTGTGGGCGACGTCGCCGTGAGCATGAGCTGCTGTTTGCTTCGTGGGAGGTGCGCGGGCGGCCCTACGCTGCGGGTGTGCACACGGTGTGGGTGTTCGGAGATCAGTTGAACCGCAGGCTGGGCGCACTGCGCCATGCCACGCCCGCGTCGACCCGGGTTCTGCTGGTCGAAAGCCGCGCCAAGCTGTGCTCCAAGAGCTGGCACGAGCAGCGCGCCCATCTGGTGATCGCCTCGATGCGGCGTTTCGCCGCGGAGTTGCGCGCGGAAGGGTTCGTGGTCGATGAGCGGCGGGCGGCGAGCTTTAGCGAAGCGTTGCGGGCGCATCGCGCCGAGCACTCGCCCTCCTCCGTGTTGGCGATGGAGCCGGCATCGTGGGATGCGTTGGCGTTGCTGCGACGCGAAGGGGTCGAGGTCGTCGCGTCGGATCAG
>CAMDCC010000294.1 GCA_945889545.1 Bifidobacterium breve
GGATCGGCCCTGGAATGCCGCTCTCCATGTCATGCACATTGTGCGGGTTCTCTCCGCAATGGATGGTGATGGCTGAAGGCGCGTCGACACCGCGCGATCGCGGGTAGGCCTCCCAAGGGCTGGCTGGCAGGTTCTCGGCGATGCAGTACGAGAACTTGGATGGTTGACCGTGCTGTGCGGCATCGCCATCGCCCGGTCGCGCACCGGCAACGTGCAAGAGGATCAGTCGCACGGCGCGTCCGACGGTCGCGTTGGCGCGCGTGCCCGGTCCGAACACGCCGATACCGGCATTGAAGCCGCAGCGCTCGACGGCTTCGCCGTGCACGATCAGCAATGGCGCGACCGGATGGGTCGTGGCATTCACGCCGCGGAGGTTGAGCTCCGGGTGAGCCAGCGCGCGCACCGCGGTGACCAAGACCGGCATCACGTTGGGGTGGCAGCCGGCGAGCACTGCGTTGATGGCGACGAGACGGCGGGTGGCCTGGCCGAAGCGCGGAGGGAGCACGCCGAGGATCTCGTCGGGGTCGCCGGTGGTCTCGGCGAGCATGGCTTCGACCCGCTCAGGTGTGGGGGGAACAAGGGGGAGGCCATCGCCCCAGCCGTGCGCCTCGTAGAGCTCGAGCAACGCTTCAGGAGAGGCCTCGGCCAGCTCGAGAAGCTCAGGCTCGCCGCTTCGGGTGCCGGCACCCGTACCGAAAGTTATCGACATATCGAGAACCTTATAGTACTATTTCGAGAACTCGGGGTCCAGGCCCCTGGCTCTCAGCAGGCTGACCCGATCTCAGGTCCCCCCCCACCCAGGCGGAGAACAACGATGGCGCACGGATCGGCACCCACCGCGCGGGTCGTGCGGGTGCTCGAGGCGCTGCGGCTCGCGGCGGATGGGGGACTGCGCTACGCCGAGCTCGCACAAGCGGCCGATGTGAGCCAAGCCACGTGTCACGCCATCCTCGCCACGCTCACCGACGCCGGGTACGTGGTGCGCGACCCGGCATCCAGGGCGTATTCGCTGGGGCCGGCGCTGCTCGGTCTTGGTGACGCCGCGGAACGATCGTTTCCCGAAGTGCAGCTCGCTCGCGCGGAGCTCGATGCCCTCGCTATCGAGACTGGCCTGCGATGCCACGCCGCGAAAGTTGTCGACGACGCGATCACGGTCGTGGCCGTTGCTGGTGCGACCGACGTCGATGACCCCATTCGGCCAGGTACCCGGATTCCTTTCGCACCTCCCTTTGGGGCGATTCACGTTGCGTGGTCCAGCCCGCACATCGTCGAGCAATGGATCCGCCGAGCGCCGAGCGCCTCGTTTACCGCGGCGCGTCTGCACGACGTCGTGAATGATCACCGCCGGTCGCGGGTCGCGGTCGCGCCGTACACGCCCGCCTCGGCGAGGCTGCGTGAGCTGCTCGGCGAGCTCGCGGCCGACGAAGTGCCCGACGATGTGCGCCACCGCACCATCGAGCTGCTCGGTGCGATCGATCGACTCGACTACACGAGCGAGGACCTGGCAAGTAGCGACACGCTCCCGGTGAACACGCTCACCGCGCCGGTCTTCGACCGTCACAGCACGGTGGCGTTCGCCGTCGGACTGCATGTCGCCGAACCCGAGCTCGCGGCTGACCGCATTGCCGCGCTCGCCGACGCGCTCGTCGGCTCGGCCGATCGCATGACCGACGCGATCGGTGGTCGTGTCCCGAACACCGCGCATCCAATGCAAACGTCCGAACGTGTCCAAGAGTCCGAACATTCATGGGAACCTGTAGGGAGCTGAGATGACCAGCGCATCCACGATCGCAATTCGTCTGCCCACGACCCGTCCGCCCGAGACCGATGGTGCGCCCGCGTTCACGCTCAACGCACCCGTTACCGGAAAGGTTGTGGGACTACGCACCGATCTTGCCTGGCGTTCTTGGAAACTCATCGCCAGCAGGTGGGCCGAGAAGCTGCACGCCGCGGGCGCGACCACGTTGGAGATCGAGACCGGTGCCCAGGTTGGGAAGGAAGGTCACGACGACCGCGAGACCGTCAACGAGTGGTCGGAGAAGGTCGACTTCGGCATCGTCGGCCTCGGCACGTGTGGATCGTGCACATCCTTCAGCGTCTACGACGCGGTGACGCTCGAACAGCACAAGAAGCCGTCGCTGGTGGTGGTGTGCTCGGAGTTCGAGACGCACGCCCGCAACATGGCGCGCTTCATCGGGCACTCCAACCTGAAGGTGCTCGTGCTGCCGTACCCACTCGAAGCGCGCCCCGAGGAGGAGCTCCTCCGGATCGCCGAGGAGTACTACCCGCAAGCGCTCGAGCTCCTGGGGGTGCAGGCATGACGTCGGTCCTGACGAGCGAGCAGGTCGAGGTCGCGGCCGACGGCGCGGCGCTCTACGAGCTGTCGCTCGAGGGCCGGTGGGGTGACGGTGTGCCAATCCTCGCTGCCACCGACGAGCGCATCCTGGCCATGCTCGCAGCAACTCCGTATGCAGCCGACCACGTGGTCGGTGCGCTCCCACCGCAGTATGGGGTGGCGACCGTCGAGCTCGCAGCGGTGAATGCGGTGATGGCGGGATGCGAGCCGGCCGCGTTCCCGTTCGTTCTTGCGGCGATGGAGGCGATCCTCGTACCCGAGTGGAACGCGTTCGGGCTCACGACCACAACGTCGAGCGTCTTCCCGATGCTTATCGTGAACGGCCCGTCGCGCGACGAACTCCAAATCGACTACCGCGCCGGCTGCATGGGCGGTGCCGGCGGCCGTGGTTCGATGACCATCGGACGAGCGCTCGCGTTGTGCCTACGCAACATCGGTGGTCAGCGAGCGGGTGAGACCTCGCGCTGCGTGTTCGGACAGCCCGCCCGCCTGGGGATGTGCTTCGGTGAGTGGGAAGAGCGTTCACCATGGCCATCACTCGCGCGCCGTCGCGGCTTCCGTGCCGAACAGGACGTCGTGACGGCCCATGGCGGCAAGGGCACGTTCCCGATGGCTGATATCAACAACGACGACCCTCGCGACCTGCTGCACCTGATCGCCAAGAGCCTCGCCTTCCCGTTGAGCAACATGTTCCTGGGTGGCACAGGGGAGAACGGGGAGGTGGTCCTCGCCATCAACCCGATCTGGGCCGATCGCTTCGCGGCAGCGTTCCCTGCCGTCGAGTCGCTCCAGGAGTACCTCTGGGAGCATGCATGGCAGCCGATCGATGTGTGGCCGGCTGGGAACCAGGAGATCTTGCGGTCGAAGTCGCGCGTTGATGACGATGGTCGCGTTTCACTGGTACGTCGACCCGACCAGATCGTGCCGATCGTGTGCGGTGGGCTCGGGAGCCTGCACGCGATCGCGTTGCCGAGCTTCGGTGAGAGTCAGATGCAGAGCGCCGTAGTGAATCGGAGTGCCGGGTGAACGTCGACGACGTAGAAGCCGCGGTCGAAGAGATGGGCGCGTTGCTCCGACTCGATGGTGCCGAACTCACGATGGTCGAAGCCAATTCCAAGACCGCTCGCATCGAGGTGGCCCTCGACATGACCGGCGTCGAGTGCGAGGACTGCGTGATGCCACCCGAGTTGCTGGAACAGATGATCAGCGATGCGGTGGCTCGCCGAGTGCGCGGCGAGTTCGAGCTGGTGCTGCGAGATCCGCGTCGGGGCACCGTTCCGCCCCGCGGACCGGTGCACTCCGGCTAGGACTCTGTTGAAGAAATCGGCGGGTGGTGTTCGCGTTTTGGGTGTGATCCGTTCAGACTGAAGGAATGCAGGGTACGAGCGGTCCCAATTCTGAGTTGTTGGACGCGGCGGCGTTGTGTCGGC
>CAMDCC010000295.1 GCA_945889545.1 Bifidobacterium breve
CGAGCTCGCCGAGCGAACGATGCACCGTGGCCCAGTAGAGCTTGTGCACCGAAGTGAGCGGGGTCATCTCGCCGCGGGAGAGCGGCGTGATTGACCGAAGCGCGTTGTAGCGCATCACCCGCAAGCGAATCGTCGCGTCGGCCAGGCGCTGCCGGAGAACTGGGTCGTCGGATCGGCCGGTCTTGACCGCAAGCTCGCGGATCGTCGACAGCTCGTTCTCGAAGTTGAGCTGCTGGCCGAGCGTGAGCGCGCCTCGCTCGAAGGCGAGCGTTCCCATCGCCACCTTCCACCCGTCGTTCACGGCGCCGACAACGTTGGCCGCGTCGGTGCGCGCACCGTCGAAGAAAACCTCGTTGAACTCCGACGTACCAGTGACCTGTTGGATCGGGCGGACGTCGATGCCGGGTTGGTGCATCGGCACGAGCAGGTACGAGATGCCCCGGTGCTTCGGCGCATCGCGGTCGGTGCGGCACAGCACGAAGCACCAATCGGCCCAGTGCGCGAGCGAGGTCCACGTCTTCTGTCCGTGGATGACCCATTCATCTCGCCCATCCGCCGATGTGGCCAGCTCGGCCCGGGTCGCCACGTTCGCAAGGTCGGAGCCCGCGTCGGGTTCGGAGTAGCCCTGGCACCAGAGCTCGTCGCCCGCGGCGATCGGCGGGAGGAACCGCTGCTTCTGCTCGTCGGTCCCGAAGTGGATGATCGTGGGACCGAGCAGGCCTTCGCCCACGAGACCCACTCGCCCCGGGCCCTGCGCCCGCGCGTACTCCTCGTAGAAGATCACCTGCTGCGTGAGCGAGAGTCCGCGCCCGCCGTACTCGGTGGGCCACGCGACGCACGTCCATCCGGCGGCGCCGAGCGCACGCTCCCACGCGTAGCGCTCGTCGAAGAGTGCGTGCTCGTCGCCGGGGCCGCCGCGCCCTCGCAGCGCCGCGAACTCTCCGGTGAGCTGGTCGTTGAGCCACTCACGTGCAACCTGTCGGAACGTCTCATCCTCCGCCGAAAAGCGCAGATCCATCAGCCCGGAAGGGTAGTGAACAGTTCCGCTTCTCTACGATGCTCGCGATGAAGTTCCAGAGCGCAGACGAGTTGAAGGCCGGCGTCGGGACCCACCTGGGGTACAGCGACTGGATGACGATCGACCAGGCCCGCATCGACACGTTCGCCGAGGCGACCGGCGACCACCAGTGGATCCATGTCGACCCCGAGCGGGCGAAGGACGGTCCCTTCGGCACGACGATCGCGCACGGCTACCTCACGCTCTCGATCACCAACCTCTTTCTCCCCGAGCTCCTCGTCGTGCCGACCGCGACTGCGGGCGTGAACTACGGCGCAAACAAGATTCGCTTCCCCGCGCCGGTGCCGGTCGGGTCGCGCGTCCGCATGGGGTGCGAACTCATCGAAGTCACCGACGTAGTCGGCGGCGTCCAGGTGATCACGCGCAACACCGTCGAGATCGAGGGTTCCGACAAGCCTGCCTGCGTCGTCGAGGCAATCAGCCGCTTTTTGTTCTAGCAACCAGGACTGACCTCGTCCTGGAATTTGGTCAGTCGAGCCAGCTGCGGAGCTCGGCGCGGACGTCGGCGCAGCCACTGTCTTCCAACTGCTCGTCCCAGGTCGGCTCGAGCGAGGTCTCGAGGCTTGGTGCTTGCCACGCCGCGGCACCGAAGTTCACCGCGTCGGCTGCGAACGACCAGACGCCCGAGCTCTTGACGGGTTGGCCGCGCAACACGCGTTCGATGATCTCCTGCGTCGCGGCGTCGCCCAGGAGGCCACCGTGGAAGGCGGGCCTGACCGCGTAGCGATACCCGATGTCCATCGGTGCCGGCGTGCCGACGCCCGAGTCGAGCGGTAACACCGCGAAGCTGCGCACCCCGGGCGGTGGGCAATGCAACAACCGCCTCAGAGCGGGCTCCTCGTCGACGATCGAACGGAACAACGGGGTGTCGGCCGACACGTCGACCGGTCCGACCCAGCTCAATCCCGTCGCGAGCGCGTCGAGGAACGTGCCGGCGACCACACCCCAACCGGCGCCCCAACCGTCGTGCAGTTCGTCCGGGTAGTGGACCCGCCCGGGTTCGACGAGCGGACTCAACAGCACGAGCGCTCGCACCGGTGCATTCGGTGTGCCCGACACGTACGCCTGGGCGATGAGCGCACCTTCACTCTCGGCCACGATGCTCACGTCCTCACCAGTCGCCCGTCGGAGCTCAGCCACTTGGCGGCGCATCGCGTGGGCGAGAGCACGCACGGACCGGTGCGTGTCGTCACGCGAGTACGCGCGTGGGTTCGCGTCGGCGTCGAGTCCCCGATAGGAGAAGCGGCGGAGCTGGTAGTCGCCTTCGACCCACTCGCGGGTCGTCCCGCCCCACTGCGAGTTGAACCCCTTCACGACGAGAACCGGAGGGCCGTTGGCGCCGGACCGAACCTCGGGTCGCGGGGTCCGTCCCGACTCGACAGCCACGGCGACCGCGAAGCCAGCACCCGTCCCGACCACCACCAGCGCCAACACGCTTGCGACACCAACGAGCGCAAAGGGTGCTCGACGCCGGCGCACACGGTTCGCCACTCGACCTGCGAGCGCTCCCACCATCCGAACGCGGCACCACGCGACAAGAAGCCCGGTTCCCCCGGCAACCAGTGGCCGCAGCCACGCTGGCGAGAGCGCGACGAGACCACCGCCGACGGTGAGCACCCCGAACAACTCCATGAACAGCCGGGCACTCCTTCGACTCGGCGGGTCGCGCCACCAGTTCGGTTCGACCGCGCCGTGGTGCACGAGCAGCCCAACCATGACGACGACAGGCACCGCTACGAAGAACAACCACGACAACGCCGTAACAGCCATCGCAAAGACGAGCACGGCGAACGGCAGCAGGACTATTGCCTGCACGGTCGTGAACTTGAGGCTGGCGCGCACTTGCTCGCGCCACGGCGGCACCTCCACCTCGTGAGGCCATGCCGCGCGAGTGAGGAGCGCGTCGAGAACCGTTCGAATTCCCAGGACGAGCCACAGCTCAACTACAAAACCGAACCACGACGAGTGGTAGACGAGCAGCCAGCGCAGATCGTGGAAGACGCCGAACGGCACCGGCGCCACGAGCTGCGGTGCCAGCGCGGCCGCGGCCTGCGGCCCGATCGTGACCACGAGCAGAGCTTCGAGCGCAGCAAGCCCCGCGCTCAGCGCGATGAGGAGCCGACGGTCGCGCAGGCGGCTACCGCCGACGGGTGGTGACCGAAGCGGCGCGCCGCTTCGGCTTCAACGCGGCCTGCAGCTCCGACTTCGACATCGACGAACGCCCGCTGACGCCCCGGGCCTGCGCCTCGGCGTACAGCTCGTCGAACGATCGGTCGTCACTCGTGTCTGTGACCGGTTCGTCGTCGACCGGCTCCGCGATCGCTGGGTGGTCGTTGGATGCCTCGATCGTCTTGTGCTGGATGGCGTCGATGTTCATGCCCGTGCGCTTCGAGATCAGGTTGTAGAGCGCGAGGATCCCGACGGCGACCATCACGATGAACCCCGTGAACGCCCCGAGGACGATCAGCACGAAGAGCCAGTCGCCCAGCGTGTCGGCCTGGAAGTCGGCTTCTCCCACCTGGTGCATGAGCCCCTCGACCGCGGCCGTCATGCCGTTGGCCAGCAACCAGGGGAGGAACGCCGCCAGGAAGAAGATGAGGAAGCCGATACCGATGAACGCTCCAATGACGACGCTGGCCGACCGGAGATCGAACTCGCGGACGACCTCGCCGGTCTCTCGTTCGGCATCACGAGTAAACGG
>CAMDCC010000296.1 GCA_945889545.1 Bifidobacterium breve
CGAGTCCGTCCTGCTCGGTCACGTACAAGGAATCGTCGCCGGTGCGGACAGCGAACGCGGTCGGTGCGTCGACGTCGGCGATGTGCTCGAGACGCACTGTCCCGCGCAGCGACTGGGCGCCGGCGCATGCGGAGATCCCGACCGTTGCGATGCACGCCACGAGCAGCGCGGTTACGAGTGCTCGCCGCCGAGCGCGCTGGCTCATGCGGGATCGATCCGGAAGACACCCTGGTTCTGCGACACCATGTACAGCTCTCCGCCGTTGTCCTGACCGAACGAGGCGACCATCGTCGCCGAAACGCCGAGGTCTCGAATCGCGACCATTGCGCCTCGTTCTACCCGGATCGCGCGCACGACTGGGTTGCAGTAGTCGCTGAACACGTACGAACCGACGAGGTCGGGGATGCGTGACCCTCGGTACACGAAGCCGCCGGTGATCGCGCAGTTGCCATCGATGTGCGACGCCTCGAACACGGGTGCGATGGCATTCGGCGCGTTCCCGGCTCGGTAACCATGTGAGCCCTCGAACACAGGCCACCCAAAGTTCGCCTTGGCGCCGCGAGCGAACGGAACCGTGTTGATCTCCTCCCATTCGCCCTGACCGACGTCGGCGATCCACACGTCGTCGGTGGCGCGGTCGAACGAGAAGCGCCACGGGTTGCGCAATCCGTTGGCCCAGATCTCGGGCCGTCCACCGCCATCTGCAAACGGGTTGTCGGCTGGAATCCGGTACGCCGTGGCCGGGGAGGGTCGCGGGTCGATGCGAATGATCTTGCCGAGCAGCGTGGCGAGCGACTGACCGTTGCCTTCCGGTGCGTGACCCGATCCCTGGTCGCCGGCGCCGCCGCCGTCGCCGAGTGCGAGGTAGAGCATGCCGTCGGGGCCGAACGCGAGCTGCCCGCCGTTGTGATTCGGCTGGGGCTGGTCGACGCTGAGCACTCGGCGTCGGGTGGGCAGCTCGGGGCCCGCGTCGGTGAACGCGTACTCGTCGACGGTTGTGTTGCCGCCGTCGAGACTTGAGTAGTGGAGGTAGAGCTTCGACCCGTCGGGCGAGAACGCGGCGCCGAGCAGCCCGCGCTCGCCGCCAGCGCTGATGTGGTCGGAGATGTCGAGCACGAGATCGGTCGTGCCAGCGGTGCGCAACGCCATGAGCTGTCCACCCTGTTGGGCGAGATACAGCGCGGTGTCACCGGGACGTGCCGCGATTGCCGTGCCGCTCGTGAGGTCGGCCACCTTCGTAAGCACGACCCGGACTGCGGCGAGATCGGCGACGTGCGTGGTCGTGGTCGTTGCCGGCACGGTGGTTGTGGTGCGCCGGTTCTTCGCTGGCCCCGAACTACCTCCGCACGCAACGAGCGCGAGCACGAGCAATCCGGCGACCGCAGGGGGGATGCGGCGCACACGACGACGGTAGCGACCTCGAAGGGGGCCAATGACCGCGTGGCCCCGAGAACCTGTGTGCCACGATGGTTCTGTGAAATCCCTGGTGATGCAGTGACAAATCTGGTGATGCAGTGAAATACCTGGTGCTCGTGCCCGATGGGTGCGCCGACGAACCGCTCCCTGAGCTCGATGGGCGCACACCGCTCGAAGCAGCAGCAATGCCGCGGCTGGCCGCCATCGCGCACCGATCCGAGGTTGGGCGCGCTGCGGTGATCCCGCCGGGGCTCCCGCCCGGCAGTGATGTGGGCAACATGTCGATCTTGGGGTACGACCCGGCCGAGTTCCACACCGGCCGCGCGCCGATCGAGGCCGCGGCGATGGGCGTGGAGCTGGGTCCCGACGAGGTTGCGTACCGGTGCAACCTCGTCACCGTCGATGCCGCCGGCACGATGGTCGACTTCGCGGCTGGCCATCCCACCGACGCGCAGAGCCATCCCATCGTCGCGGCGCTCGAGGCCGCGCTCGGTGGTGGCCGCGGCGGTGTGCGCTTTCATCCCGGTGTGGAGTACCGCCACCTCTGTGTGGTGCCGCGTGACTGGGTCGACGCGGAGTGTGTGCCGCCGCACGACCTCACCGGGCAACCCGCGATGCTCCCGACCGGGCCCGCCGCCGAGAAGCTCATCGCACTCATGGACGCGTCGCGTGACGTGGTCACCACGGCAGCCGCTGCGGTCCAATCCGACGCCACGCAGATCTGGCTCTGGGGGCAGGGCGCGCGCCCCGCGCTGCCGCGCTTCGAAGACCGCTTCGGTGTGACGGGCCGGCTCAGCTCGGCTGTAGATCTCGTGCGGGGTCTCGGCGTGCTTACCGGCCTGGAAGTCGTCGACGTGCCGGGGGCCACTGCCGGGTTCGACAACGACTACGGCGCTCAGCGCGACGCCTGCCTCGCGTCGCTCGCGGACCGCGACCTGTTCCTCTTGCATGTCGAGGCCACCGACGAAGCCGGTCACGCGGGTGATGCGGGGGAGAAGGTGCGAGCGCTCGAGCGCTGGGACACCGACATCATCGGGCCGCTCGTCGACGCGCTCGGCGATGAGCCGTATCGAGTGCTCCTCATGCCCGACCACGCCACGCCGTGCGCGCTCCGCACCCACACCAGCGATGCGGTGCCGTACCTTCTGTTCGACTCCACGGTCGATGCTGCTGGCGGCGAGTACACCGAGTCGGGTGTGGCCGATCGCGAGCCGGTCGTCGCCCACCACCTCATGGCCCGGCTCCTGGCCTAACCCCGGTCCTGCCGAGTCCCATCCGGGCCGGAGGCGGACCCGGACGGGGCGTATTGCCGCACCCCTCCGGCGTGTGGTTACACTGGTGATCGTTCCCCCGCCGCCCGGTGCGGCCTCCGGCTCCTAGTTCCGAGCCGACACTGTCAGCGAGAGCGTCTCGCCGCACGCACCGAACGATCTCAACTCCACGAGGCGGGCCCGATCCCTTTCCAGGGCACGGTACGAAACCGTTGCCAAGCCCTGGAAGGTTGGCAATCCGGCGCTCCACCATCCGTTTGGCGCCGGCTCCCGTGAACCTGAGGAGCACAACAGTCTCGATGAGTACCGCAGAGCTCGACCGATCGATGCTCGATAGCAAGGACCGCGATGAGTTGCACGCCATCGCCGGTGCGATGGGCGTCAAGGCGCCCACCCGCATGCGCAAGGGTGAGCTGATCGAAGCGATCATCGCCGCCGTCGACGGCAATGGGTCGTCCGATGGCGGCCAGTCCAATGACAGCGACGGGGCAGAAGGCGCTCGCCCACGCACCGTCCGGTCGGCCCGGGCGTCGCAGGTGGAGCAAGACTCCATCGCCGCGCTCGCGGCCGAAGAGGAAGCAATCGCAGCATCGGGTGACGAGCCCGAAGCCGACGTTGCCCGCCGGCCCCGCCGATCCAGCACGACCACGGGCGGCGACGCGCCCGGCGACCAGCCATCCGGTGCCGAGTCGGCGTCGAGCGATGCCGCGTCCGGTGCCGAGTCGGCGTCGGGAAGTGCCTCGGTCGACGTCGATCCTGAGGACGTGCGCGAGTCGTATGGCGACGGCAACGCGAACAAGCGCCGTCGTCGGCGTCGAGGTCGTGGCGGTGCGTATGAGAACGAGGGCAGCAGCAGCGGCAGTGGCCGTCCTTCCAACGAGCCCGTCGGTGATCCCATCGAGATCCAAGGGCTGCTCGAGCTGCGCGACGAGGGCTACGGCTTCTTGCGCACGACCGGCTATCTCGCCGGACCACGCGACGTGTACGTCTCTGCATCACAAGTGCGCCGCTTCAACCTCCGCCGGGGCGACTTCGTGCAGGGCTTCTCGCGGCCGCAAGCGAGCA
>CAMDCC010000297.1 GCA_945889545.1 Bifidobacterium breve
AAGAGGGGGACAATGCGGCGATCGAGGGGACTCGTCGCTCAGGCAGGCATGTTCGCACTTGTCGCGGGGATGCTGCTGACGGCGTGCGGCGGTGGCGGCGACTCGAAGACCACCACGACCACGTCATCGCCCACGACCACCTCCTCCACCACGACCACCACAGCACCGCTCGCGCCGACCGCGCCGCCACCGGTCACGACCTGCCTGATCTCGCAGCTCTCGGCGAGCCTCATCGACGGCACCGCTGGCGCCGGCCAGCGCTACGCAACTCTCGTGTTCACGAACACCAGCAGCCGCGCGTGCTTGATGTTCGGCTACGTCGGCATGCAGCTCCTCACGAACAACGGCGTCGCGATGCTGCCGACCAACGTGGTGCGCAACGAGGGTGTCGCCAAGGCTGAGATCACGCTTCCGGCAAACGGCGGGCAAGCGTTCACCACGTTGCACTGGAGCGTGGTGAGTGGAGTGGGTGAGCCGCAAGACGTGCAGTGTCAGCCCACCCCCGACACCGTGCAGATCACCCCGCCGGACGAAGGCGACTTCCTCGTGCAACCGTGGGCGCTCGGCTTCGTGTGCCAGATGGGCACAATCGACGTCAACCCCATGCGCCTCGGCATCGGCCCCTGAGCACGGTTCCAATTCCGACCACCAGATCCGAGCAAGTGACGCTGCGTCGCTCTATTTACGACGGAACGTCACTTGTTCGAGTTATTCGGACTCTTCGAGCTCCGCGTCGAGCTCTGCGTCGAGCTCGGTGAGCACCTCCAGGAAGCGCTTGCGCACCTGGGCTGCATACAAGTTGCTGCGCTGACTCGTGTCGAACATGTCCTGGGTGTGGTGCTGCTCGATCGCGGCGATCGTCGCCAGCTTCTCGAACGAGGGCAACGCGAGCAGCTCGCGGTCCTTCAGGCCGAGGATGTCAAGACGTACGAGTGCGCGGGCGATGAAGAATGGCAGTGCCTGCATGTAGGCCATCGACTCGTCGTGCTTCGCCGGATCGAGACGGAACACATCCAGCCCGAACTCATGCGCGAGGAATTCCACGAGCTGCTCGGCTCTCTCGCCGCGCGCGAGCGTGACCACGAGGTGCTGTCCCTGCTCCACGTGCGTCATCGACGGCGGCCCGAAGAGGGGATGCGTCGCGAGAATGCTCACGCTCTCGGGCAGGTTCGACTGGAGGAGATCGGTGGCCAGCTGCTTGGTCGAGACGACGTCCATCACGACGCTCGACGACGACAGGTGGTCGCGGACGCTGCGGATTGCCGCCTCGAGCGATGAGAACGGCACCGCGAGCACGACAACATCACACTGTGCGACTTCAACGAGCGCCGCCGACTCCACACCATCGTGAAGCGCAACAACGCTCGCGGGGTGTTCGTCGTAGACGAGCACCCGACCGTGGTCGGCGAGCGAGCCCGCAAGCATTCGACCGAAGTGGCCGAATCCGACGATGCCGAAGCTCTCGAACTTCGGAGTCGAACCCATTGCTCGCGTGTCACCCATCGCCAGGATTCTGACACGGGACCCCACACACCCTTCGGCCAAACGCTCGGGCGACGCTCGCAGCGTTGCCGGTAGCATCGAGCTCATGACGGCGTCGATCGAGCGGTTCGCCAGTCCCGCAGCCGGCGACGCAGACCCCGACGCCATCGTGGCGGCGCTCGATCGCGACGGCGCGGTCATCGTCGAAGACTTGCTCCCCCTCGATGTGGTCAACCGGGTCAACGAAGAGGTCGAGGCGGCCGTTGCCGTGGCCGATCCGCACCAGGAGTTCTTCAACCCGATCATGCAGGAATTCCATGGCCCGTTCACCAAGCAGGTGCCCGGTGTCCCGGGGATCTCCCGCACGTTCGCCGTCGACGTGATGTGCAACCCACTGCTCCTCGAGCTGTGCGATCGCGTGCTGCTTCCGTCGTGCGCGCGCTACCAGCTCAACCTCGGCCACCTGCTCCAGCGGGGTCCGGGATCCGACGAGCAGTGGCTCCACCGGGACGAAGCCGTCTGGAGCGACATGCCGCGCCCGCATCCCGAGCTCCAGCTCGCGTCGGTAATCGCGTTCGTCGACTTCACCCGCGAGAACGGGGCGACGCGCGTCGTGCCTGGTAGCCATCGTTGGGATAGCCGCTGGTTGTCACCAGCGGAGCAGTTTGCCCAGGACGCGCCCACTCCCGATCAGATCGCGTACGCCGAGATGCCGGCGGGGTCGGCCGTGATCTACTCCGGCGGCACGATCCACGCGGGCGGCTCCAACATCACCGACATCGCGCGCCGCGGCGCGCACCTCTCCTATTGCCTCGGCTGGCTGCGCACCGAGGAGAACAACGTCCTCTCCACGCCGCCCGAGTTAGCAGCCCGGCTCCCCCGTCGCGCGCAAGAGCTGCTCGGCTACGCAATCCACGACAGCATCGGCCGCGGCGGCGGCTACCTCGGCATGGTGCGAATGCAAGACCCCGTCGACCTGCTCGAACGCGGCGAGCTCTGACCCCGTTTCTGGAGACTCAGGACCCCGGATTCCGGGGCTGTGGATCTCCAGAACGCGGGTTCAAGCGGCGGGGTTCAAGCGGCGGGAACCAGGTCGTCGAAGATCATGATCTGGCCGGAGTAGCAGGCAACCCATACGCGCCCAGCCGCGGGCTCGTACGTGATGCCGATGGGGTGCGTGCCCGTCGGCACGGTTTGGATCACCGTCATGTCCTCGGTGCGCACCTTGGCGACGGTGTTAGAGCTGTAGTTCACGACGTAGAGCGAGAGCCCGTCGGGAGCAATGTCCATGCTGCGGGGCTCGCTGCCGGTCGCCACCCGCCCGACGACCTCCCTGGTGAACAGGTTGATCTTCACCACTTGTCCGGAGCCGTTGAGCGTGGCGTACATGTACGCACCGGCTTGGTCGCGCACGAGATGGCGCGGACTCGAGCCGACGCCGCGGATCCAGTCGACGGCGAACGTGGTGAGGTCGACGATCGCGATGTCGGAGCTTCCCATGACCGCCACGTACGCCAACCGCGACGAGGGATCGACCACGATGCCGCGCGGCGTCGGGCCGATCGGAACTCGCTTCACCTCGAGGTTCGTCGCCGCGTCAATCACGCTGAGGTCGAACGAGCACCAGTTGCTCGCGAGCACGTACTTCCCGTCGGGAGTGACCGCCACGTACTTCGGTACCTGGCCGACGGGGATGGAGGCGTCGATCGCGAGCGTGGCGGTGTCGACGCGGTACACGGTGCTGTTGTCGATGCCCTGGTTCGGTCCGCACGCGTCGGCGCCTTGGTGCGCGTAGCCCGGTCCGTACATCGAGTAGTTCGAAACGTACGCGTACCGACCGTCTGGAGTGAAGGCCGCTTCCACGGGTGCGCCCTGCACCGTGCCATTGAGCGTGGGCCACGAATCGGGGATCGTCTTCACGAGGTTGCCCTCGCTGTCGTACGCAGTGATCGTGTGGCGATACATCATGTTCTGGGCGAACACGAGACCGCCCACCAGATGTGCGGGCGATGCCACGACCGACTTGGGTGCGATGTTGCCGGTCACGGTGCGCAGCAGTGTGAGCTGCTTCGCCGTCGACGGGATCGGCGGCAACGTCGTCGTTGTGGTCGGCGGCAGCGTGGTTGTGGTGACCGGAGCCAGGGTCGTGGTGACGGCGCGCTGGGTGTCGACCGACTGCTGCTCGTCGCCCCCACCGAACGCGAATGCCGCAGCCGACGCAGTGAGCGCCACAACCGCAACGAACGCTCCGCCCACCGCGAGCCG